>NZ_JBEORU010000034.1:0-74472 GCF_040302465.1 Micromonospora sp. NPDC126480 | reverse complement strand
TCTTACGACCCTGCGGCCCTCGATCACTGCGGACCTCGAAGACCATCACAACCCCTGAAACAGTCAGGTGTTGCAACGATCCCTAGAACCCAAGCAGCACGCCCCCGCCGGTGGCCGGCCTCACACGGCGGTCACCGGCGGGGGCGGCGTTGGATAGGCTCGCGGGCATGACGGTGGCGGTACGGGTCATCCCCTGTCTGGACGTCGACGCCGGACGGGTGGTCAAGGGCGTCAACTTCCTCGACCTGCGGGACGCCGGCGACCCGGTGGAGCTGGCGGCGGCGTACGACCGGGCCGGCGCCGACGAGCTGACCTTCCTCGACGTCACCGCCTCCGCCAGCGACCGCGGCACCATGCTGGACGTGGTCCGCCGCACCGCGGAGTCGGTCTTCATCCCGCTGACCGTCGGTGGTGGCGTCCGGCAGGTCGGCGACGTCGACACGCTGCTGCGCGCCGGCGCCGACAAGGTCGGCGTGAACACCGCCGCGATCGCCCGGCCGGAGCTGATCGCCGAGATCGCCGACCGCTTCGGCCGGCAGGTGCTGGTGCTCTCCCTCGACGTACGCCGTGCGCCGGCCGGCACCACGCCCAGCGGGTTCGAGGTCACCACCCACGGCGGCCGGCGTGGCACCGGCATCGACGCCGTCGAGTGGGCACGGCGCGGCGCCGAGCTGGGCGCGGGCGAGATCCTGCTGAACTCGATGGACGCCGACGGCACCAAGGCCGGCTTCGACCTGGAGCTGATCCGCCGGGTGCGCGAGGCGGTCGACGTGCCGGTGATCGCCAGCGGTGGCGCGGGCGAGGTCGCCCACTTCGCGCCGGCGATCGGCGCCGGCGCCGACGCGGTGCTCGCCGCGAGCGTCTTCCACTTCGGCGAGCTGACCGTCGGCCAGGTCAAGGACGCGCTGCGCGGGGCGGGCCACCCGGTCCGCTGACCGGTTGTCGGCTCGGGCCGGCTACCCGGTCCGCTGACCGCGCCGTCCCGGTCCGGCGTCCCGAGGGTACGCGGCGGCGCCGGTCACTCCTGACGGGCGTGGTCCTCCGGGGAGCGCCGGGGCATGGGGATGGAGCGTACGGCGTACTCCTGCACCGCCGCCGCGTGGTCGGCCTCGTCGAGGTGCCAGTCCGCGTCGCCGGGGGTGTGCCGGCGGCTCAGCACGCTCTGCACGGTGTCGACGGTGGTGGCCAGGCCGGCACTGGGCCGGGTGCGCCAGAGCCGCTCACCGTCCGGGGTGATCCGGAACCAGCCGTCGGAGACGCTGACCAGCCCGGCGCCGGCCAGCCGGCGAACGGCCGCCTCGACCTCGTGCCGCTCGGGGATCGCGCGGTTGAGGTGGTCGGCGGTGGAGAGCACGTCGGCGAGGCGGACGCCCTCCGGCCGGCGGCTGGACGCCGCCCGGCGGTGCCGGCCGGCGCCGCTCGCGATCACCAACGAGACGAAGATCCAGGCGTCGGTCCACCGCCATCGGTTCTCCCCCATGGCCAGATTCTGCCGACCCCTCGCCGGAAAGAAAACACCCCACCCCGGTACGCCACGTCGCAATCACCCTCCGCACCCCGCTACGTGATCTTGCACTTTCGGCCCCGGCAGAAAGGAGAAAAGACGCGAAAGGAGGGCCCGAAGTGCAAGATCGCGCAGGTCAGGGGGTGCTCGGGGTGGGGGTGGGGAGGGGCGGGGGGAGCGGGATGGTTGTGCGGGGGAGGAAGAACTGGGTCAGGGGCCCGATGGTGAGGGCGTACGCCACCGTGCCGACGCCGACCGTGCCGCCGAGCAGCCAGCCCAACGCCAGCACGGTGATCTCGATGGTCGTGCGGACCAGCCTGATCGAGAAGCCCGGCCGGCGGGCGACGAAGCCGGTCATCAGGCCGTCCCGGGGACCGGGACCGAGTCGGGCGCCGATGTACAGACCGGTGGCGGCGCCGTTGGCGACGATGCCGGTGGCGAGCAGAGCGGCCCGGGCCGGGAGCGGCAGGTTCTCCGGCAGCAGTGGCAGCGTCGCGTCCACCACGAGCCCGATCACGACGACGTTGCTGACCGTGCCGAGTCCCGGGCGCTGCCGCAGCGGGATCCACAGCAGCAGCACCAGCGCGCCGACCGCGATGGTCACCGTGCCGAAGGACAGCCCCGTCAGCTCGGCGAGCCCCTGGTGGAAGACGTCCCAGGGGTCGAGGCCGAGGCCGGAGCGGATCATCAGGGCCATGCTCACCCCGTAGAGCACCAGCCCGGCGTAGAGCTGGGTCAGGCGCCGCGTCGGCCGGTACCGGAGATTGCCAATCTGTGCCACGCATGCCACCCTAGGTGCCAATTGGTGGCGGAGAAGAGCCAATAATCCGGGAGTGGCCCATGACGAGTCAGGTGCGCGGAGTCCAATTGGCCCGACTCCTCGGCCAGTGGCATGCCCTGCCCGGTCGTCGGCGTAGCCCGGACTACGCGGCGCTGGCCGCCGCCGTCCGCGGCCTGCTCGCCGACGGGCGCCTGCCGCTCGGCGTACGGCTGCCGGCCGAACGCGAGCTGGCCGAGGCCCTGCGGATCAGCCGGACCACCGTCACCGCCGCGTACCGGGAGCTGCGCGAGAGCGGCCACCTCGCCAGCCGCCGGGGCGCCGGTAGCTGGACCATGCTCCCCGGCAACCACCGGATGGCCGGCAACGGCCTCTGGACCCCCCTCGACGACCGGGACATGCTCGACCTCGGGGTCGCCGCGCTCTCCGCCCCGCCGGAGCTGCTGCCCGCCGCTCGGGCGGCCGCCGAGGACCTGCCCCGCTACCTGGGCGGGGCGGGCTACCACCCGACCGGCATCATCGAGCTGCGGGAGGCCATCGCCCGCGCGTACGCCGAGCGGGGCCTGCCCACCTCGCCCGAGCAGATCATGGTCACCAACGGCACCCAGCACGCCCTGGACCTGGTGCTCCGGCTCGCGCACAGCCCCGGCGGCAGCGTGCTGGTGGAGGCGCCCAGCTATCCGAACGCGCTGTCCGCTCTCGCCGCCCGGCGGGCCCGGATCACCACCCACGGCCTCGCCCTCGGCGAGCCCGGCTGGGACGCCGACCTCCTGCTCGGCACCCTGCGCCAGGGGCGGCCCAAGCTGGCCTACCTGATCCCGGACTTCCAGAACCCGACCGGCCACCTGATGTCGGCGGAGCTTCGGGAGCGACTGGTCGCCACCGCCCACGCCGTCGGCACCGACCTGATCGTCGACGAGTCGTTCGTCGACCTGCCGCTGGACGGGACGGTGGTCCCGCCGCCCGCGGCGAGCTTCGACCGGCACTCCCGGGTGATCACCGTCGGCGGGATGAGCAAACCGTTCTGGGGCGGCCTGCGCATCGGCTGGATCCGTGCGTCCGCCCCGCAGGTGCAGCGGCTCGCCGCCGCCCGCGTCGGCGTGGACATGGCCAGCCCGGTGCTGGACCAGTTGGTCGCCGTGCACCTGCTCGCCCAGGCGCCGGCGATCGTGGCCGCCCGGCGTACGCAGCTCACGGCCCAGCGCGACGCGCTGCTCGGCGCTCTCGCCGAGCGCCTGCCGGACTGGCGGGTCACGGTGCCGCACGGCGGGGTGACGCTCTGGGCCGAACTCGACGGCCCGATCTCCAGCGCGTTGGCCCGGGCCGCCGAGGAGGTGGGCGTACGCCTCGCGCCCGGTCCCCGGTTCGGCCTGGACGGCACGCTGGAGCGCTTCCTGCGGTTGCCGTTCACGCTGCCCGCCGCCGACCTGGTGGAGGCCGTCGGCCGGATCGCAGCCGTGCGGTACGACCTGGACCGGGCGCGCCGGCCGCAATGGGCCGAGCCCACCGTCATCGCCTGACAGCGGGTGTCACGCCCGCGACACCCGCGGCCTGGTGGACCCGATCCGGTACGGCTCCGCGGACGGCGGCCGGACCGGCGCCCGTCCGGGAAGACTGCTGGTGTGGGGAACGGCGATGGTGCCCGATGGTCGCGGGCGATCAGGCCGGGTGCACCCGGGTCGCGGACCAGCCGGCTGGAACTCTTCTACGACCTGGTCTTCGTCTTCGCGTTTCTAAGCGTCACCACCCTGACCGCCAACCAGCTCACACCGGCCAACCTCTACCGCTGCCTGCTGGTGCTGGCGCTGCTCTGGTGGTCGTGGACCGGGTTCGCCCGGTTGGGCAACGCGATCCGCGCCGACCAGGGCCTGCTTCCACTGATCGGCGTCATCACGATTGCCGCGACCTTCCTGCTGGTGCTCAGCGTGCCCGGCGCGTTCGTCGACCGCCCTGGCGGGCTACCCGGCCCGCTGGTCTTCGCTGCCAGCTACTTCGTGATCCGGATGGCCCAGCTGGCGGTCTTCGGCTGGGTCGACCGCTCCGATCCGGTCGAGCGCCGCCGGCTGCTGCTGCGTGCCCTGTTCCCGGCGGTGGCCACCGCGCTGCTGGTGGTCGCCGGTACCGTGCCGGCGAGCTTGGCCGACCGGCCGCTCGCCGTGGCGCTGCAACTGGCGCTGTGGACGATCGCGCTGCTGGTCGAGTACGTCGGCGGGGTGACCGTGGCCCGCCGCTGGTGGGTGGTTCTCTCCGCCGGGCACTGGGCGGAGCGTCACGCTCTTATCGTGCTGGTCGCTCTCGGTGAATCGATCATCGCACTGGGGCTCGGCCCGAAGTCGGGCCTGGCGCTGAACGGCCCGGTGGCGGTCGCCGCGCTGCTCGGCATCCTGGTCGTCGCGGCGCTCTGGTGGGCGTATTTCGACACTCTGGCGTTCGCGCTGGAGCAGGCACTGCACCACGCCCGCGAGCCGGCCGCGCGGCTGCGGATGTCCCGGGACGTCTACACGTTCCTGCATCTGCCGCTGGTCGGTGGCATCATCCTCTTCGCTCTCGGTCTCAAGGATCTGCTGGCCGAGGGCGCTGCCCCGGGCACCCCTGCATGGGGCGAACCATTGGGCGCTTTCTGGGTCGCTGTCTTCTACGGCGGGGTGGGCCTCTACCTGCTCAGCATCGCGGGGTGCTGGTTGCTGGCTCTACGGGAGGTCCACCGGCCGCTGCTGATCACCGTTGTCGCGCTCGCCGCCGTGGGTCCGTTCGTCACCCCGGTCCCTGAGCTGGTCGCCCTGGCCGTACTGGCGTTGATCACCAGCGCCGGCATCGCCTGGGAGACGGTCAGCGAGAACGGTCGCCGGCGCCAGGTGCGCCAGCTCGCGTTGGAGGAGCAACTCGCGGCGGAGGCCGAGCAGAGCCGCTGGCGGCAGCGGCACCTGTGAACGGTTGGCGGTGGCAGCCGTGGGTGACGACGGCCGCGCCCCGGGGCGGAGGGGCGCGGCCGTCCAATGCGCCACCTAGATCTCGGCGAGCGTGCCCTCGTACATCTTGTCGATCTCGGAGGAGAAGTTCTTCTCCACGCCGCGCCGCTTGATCTTCAGCGACGGGGTGATCTCGCCGTCCTCGATGGTGAGATCACGCGGCAGGATGGTGACCTTCTTGATCGTCTCCCACCGGTTCAGCTTGGCGTTGAGCTGCGCGACGTACTCCTCGACCATCGCCTGGGCCTCCGGCGAGGAGACGATCTCGGCGTAGCTGCGGCCCTCCAGCGGAGTGCCGGCGGCCCAGCCCTTGATCGCGTCCGGGTCGAGCGTGACGAGCATCGTGCAGTAGTTGCGCGCCTGCCCGATCACCACCGCCTGGGACGTGTACGGGCAGGTGGCCTTGAACATCCCCTCGATGTGCGACGGGGCGATGTACTTGCCGCCCGACGTCTTCACCAGGTCCTTCTTGCGGTCGGTGATCCGCAGGTAGCCGTTCTCGTCGAGGGTGCCGATGTCACCGGTACGGAAGAAGCCGTCCTCGGTGAACGCGGCGGCCGTCTCCTCCGGCAGGTTGTGGTAGCCGCGCATCACCGGCCGGCCCTTGATCAGGATCTCGCCGTCGGTGTCGACGCGGCACTCCAGGTCGCCCATCGCCTTGCCCACGGTGCCGATGCGCAGCCCGTCCGGCGGGTTGACGAAGTTGCCGGCGCTGGTCTCGGTCAGGCCGTAGCCCTCGGAGATCGGCAGGTTGGCGGCCGCGAAGAAGGTCGCGATCTCGGGGCTGAGCGGCGCGGCGCCGGAGACGAGCACCCGGATCCGCCCGCCGAGGCGGGCCTGCAGCTTGCTGAACACGAGCTTCTCGGCCACCGCGTACTTGAGCTTCAGCCCGGCCGGGACCGGCTTGCCGGCCTGCTCCAGCGCGACCTTCTCCTTGCCGACGCCGACACCCCAGGCGAAGATCTTGGCCTTGGCGCCGCCGGCGCTCCGCGCGGTGGTGACCGCCCGGTTGTAGACCTTCTCGAAGACCCGCGGCGCGCCGCACATCAACGTCGGCTGGACCACGCCGAGCAGGTCGACGAGCTTGTCGACCCGGCCGTCGACGTAGGTGGGCAGACCCACGTGGATGGCGCCGCAGAGCAGCGTCTTGCCGAACGAGTGCGACAGCGGCAGCCACAGGTACTGCAGGTCGTCCTCGCGGAGCAGTCCCAGCTCGGCCTGCGCGACGCCCTCCCAGCACCAGCCGCCGTGCAGCAGCTCGACGCCCTTGGGCCGGCCGGTGGTGCCGGAGGTGTAGATCAGGGTGGCCAGGTGGTCCGGGCCGATCCCGGCCACCAGCATGTCGATCAGGTCCGGCTCGGCGGCGAGCGCCTGGCGGCCCTTCTCCTCGAGCTCGGTGAGGGTCAGCTGAGGGACCGCCGCCGCGGGGTCGGCGGCACCGTCGAAGAGCACCACGTGGGTCAGCGCGGGCAGCTCGGCACCGGCGATCTTCGCGGCCTGGTCCGGGTTCTCCGCGAACAGCACCCGCGAGCCCGAGTCCGCGATGATGTACGTCGCGTCCTCCGGCTCGGTCGTGGGGTAGACGGTGGTTGTCGCGCCGCCGGCACACATGATGCCGAGATCGGCGAGCACCCAGTCGAGCCGGGTGTTCGCCAGGATCGCAACCGGATCCTCCTGACCGACGCCCAGGCCGTGCAGCCCGGCGGCGATCGCCTTGGCGCGCTGGGCCACCTGTTCCCAGGTCAACCAGATGGGCCCCGAGTCGTCCGGGGCCGGGTAGGCGAAGGCGCGGCGGTCGGGAGTCGCCGCGACACGCTTCTGGAACATGTCAGGGATGGAACGGTACGGTACATCGAGAGCCATCGCTGTAGCCGCCTTCGGGGGTGGTGGCGTGACGGTCGTCACGCCAATGTGCGTTACCGAAGAGTATTGCCTGGCACCGGCCATCGGCTAGTGCCCCACGCCGGGGTTGACCGCCGTCCCGCGAGATGGAACGCCGCCGGTCAGGCGTACCGGGCGGCCGTCCGGGACCAGTCGTAGGTGGCGCGGATCCAGTTGCGGCGGCTGCCCAGCACGGTCCGCAGCGCGTCGTCCCCCTCCGCCCAGAGGGTCGCCTCCGCCGCCAGGTACGCCGACAGCGCCTGGTTGAACCGGTCCGCCGCCGCGCGCAGGGCCGCCGCCTCGCCCCCGCCGGACGCCTCGGCGAGCACGGTGACCAGGTTGTGCGCGTCCCGGGCGTCGTGGTTCTCCTTGCCGTAGGAGAAGAGATCGTTGCACCAGCAGACCAGGTCGGCGGCGAGCAGGTCGAGGGCGGCCAGCGCGGGATCGGCGCACCGCTCCGGCCCGGGCAGCGCGCCGGCGGCGAGGTCGGTGAGGGTGAAGCTGGGCTCGACCGCGCCGGTGTGCCGGCGCATCTGCACGTACTCGCCGTCCAGCGGCACCCGGCCCTGCTCCCGGTTGGCCGCCTCCCAGAACAGCGACAGCAGGTAGGTGCGGACCTGGCCGGTGAAGCGCCGGAGCAGGCCCGGCGGGCCGGCGTCGCGGACCCGGCGGCAGAGGTCGTCCAGGGCGTCGCCCAGCGGCCCGGCCCCGGTCGGCTGGGCCGCCCGCGGGTCGCCCTGCCGGTCGAGGACGTCGAGCAGGCCCGCCACGACCGGTGCCAGCCGGGTCGGCGCCGCACCGAGGCCGTCCTCGTCACACGTGTCGTCCATGACGAACAGCCAGGAGATCAGGTCCGCCAGCAGGCGCAGCCGGTCGGCCGGACCGGCGGGGCAGGCGCGCCCGGCGAGCCCGGCCGCGTCCGCCCGGCGCAGCCGGTGCCCGCTGGTGACCAGGCCGAAGCGTTGCGCCCACACGATGCTCTCCCCGCCCACCCGCTCGGTCTCGACGTGGCGTCCGGCGGGGAAGGGGGGTTCATGAAGCGCCGAGACCGCGAAGGTCCGCATGCTGCCCCCTGACGCGCCGCCGGGGAGGGTGGCGGCGCGGCACAGCGTACGGGAGGCAGGTATCGGGCGCGATCAGTGGGTGGAGGGAATCCCATCGACGCAGGTGACCGCTCGTGCGCGGCGAGTCACAGGCCCAGTCGGGCGGCGCGCAGCCGGTCGGAAACCGCTGCCGGACCGTCGACCTGAACCCGTGCCGCCCGCTGCCGGCCGCTGAGGAAGAGCACCAGTTCTCCGGGCGCGCCCACGAGCCGGACCGGCTCGCCACCCCGACCGACGGACAGCTCCCCGTGCCCCGGCGCCTGCACCAGCACCGTGGCGGGGAAACGACGCAGCGCCAACCGGGCCAGCGCGCCCGCGCGCCGCCACAGCGCGCGCTGTAACCCGGCGGGCAGGTCGCGGGGCTGCCAGCCGGTCCCGGGGCGGCGGACGTCCTCGTGGTGGATGAAGAACTCCATCGTGTTGGCGAGCTCGTCGGTAAGCGGGTTGCTGACCGGGCTCCACAGCGGCGGTCGCCGTACCTGGTCGACCAGGCGCGTCCACGGCTGGGCGGCGAGCCGGCGGCGGACCCGCTCGGCGTGCCCCCGCAGCGGGGGGAGGATGATCCCGCCGGCCGCGTCCGGGCGCCGCTCCCGCAGCACCAGGTGGGCGGCGAGATCGCGGGTGCTCCAGCCCTCGTTGAGCGTCGGTGCGTCCGGTCCCAGCGTCTGGAAGAGATCGGCGAGCGCCGCGCGCTCCGATCGGGCGTACCTCGGCATGACGTCGATCGTAGGGCCTGCGCCGGATGCCGGCGCGCCGGAGCGCGGGCCGGCCCCCGCCCGGCGCGCCGTCCGCGTCCGCGGCGCCGCGGTCCGGGGTGACGACGGACATGCCCGCCCGGCGCGGCGGACCTGGCCCCGGCAGGTAAGGATGGGAGAGATAATTGCGGCTTACGGCGGGGGAGAGCGTGGCGAGCGGTACGAGTCGGGACGTGCTCTGGCGGGGGCTTGTGGTCCTCGGCCGGGCGATCCGGGAACAACCGAGGATCTTCGCGGTCGCGGTGACCGGCAGCGTGTTGTTCGGGTTGATGGTCATCGCCAGCGCGTTCGTGGTCGGTGCGGTCGTCGGCGACGTGGTCGTCCCGGCGATCGCCGACGGGTCGGTCGAGGTCGGCGCCCTCGCCCTGGCCGCCGTCGCGCTGTTCGGCATCAGCGTGCTGCGGGTGGTGGGCATCTTCGGCCGGCGGCTCGGCGCCGGCTACATGCAGTTCCGCCTGCAGGCCGCCTACCGCCGCCGGGTCACCCGGCGCTACCTGCAGCTGCCGCTGTCCTGGCATCACCGCAACGCCACCGGCACCCTGCTGTCCAACGCCAACTCCGACGTCGAGGCCGCCTGGTACCCGATCGCGCCGTTGCCGTTCGCCGTCGGCACGCTTGTGATGCTGCTCGGCGCGGTGGCGTCGCTGTTCGTCACCGACTGGGCGCTCGCGCTCGTCGGCCTGGGTGTCTTCCCGGCGCTGTTCGCGCTCAACGTCGTCTACTCCCGGCGGATGGCGCCGCGACAGGCCCGCGCCCAGCGGTTGCGCGCCGAGGTGAGCGGCATCGCCCACGAGAGCTTCGACGGCGCGCTGGTGGTCAAGACCATGGGCCGCGAGGCGCAGGAGACCGAACGGTTCGCCGGCCGCGCCCGCGAGCTGCGCGACGCGCTGGTCTCCGTGGGGCGGCTGCGCGGCGTCTTCGACCCGATGCTGGAGGCCCTGCCCAGCCTGGGCACCCTCGCCGTGCTGGTGGTCGGCACGTTCCGGCTGCGGCAGGGCGCGATAAGCGTCGCCGAGCTGGTCAGCGTGGCGTTCCTGTTCACCGTGCTGGCGTTCCCGGTACGCGCCATCGGCTGGGTGCTGGCCGAGCTGCCGCGCAGCGTCGCCGGCTGGGACCGGGTCCGGCGGGTGCTGGACGCGACCGGCGAGATGCCGTACGGCGACACCGTGCTCGACCCGGCCGAGCCCCGGCCGGCCACGCTCGCCTTCCGCGACGTGCACTTCGCCTACGAGCCCGCCGAGGCCCACCTGCCCGGCGCCGAGGTGCTGGGGGAGGTCACCTTCACCGTGCCGGCGGGACGCACGGTCGCCCTGGTCGGGCCGACCGGCGCCGGGAAGTCCACGATCGCCTCGCTCGCCGTCCGCCTGGTCGACCCGCGCGCCGGCACGGTCCAGATCGACGGGGTGGACGTGCGGGAACTCACCGCCGATTCGCTGGCCCGCACCGCCGCGCTCGTCGCGCAGGTGCCGTTCGTCTTCGACGACACGGTCCGGGCGAACATCGCCCTGGACCGCCCGGGCATCGGCGACGACGACGTCTGGGCGGCGCTGCGGCTGGCCGAGGCGGACGGCTTCGTCGCCGCCCTCCCCGACGGGCTGGACACCCGGGTCGGCGAGCGGGGGACGTCGCTCTCCGGGGGGCAGCGGCAACGCCTCACCCTGGCCCGGGCCGTCGCCGGCCGGCCACGCCTGCTGGTGCTGGACGACGCCACCAGCGCCGTCGACCCCCGGGTGGAGGCGGCGATCCTGGCCGGGCTGCGCTCCTCGACCGACGGGTCGGGGTCGGCGGCGGCGTCGATCCTGGTGGTCGCGTACCGCCGGGCGACCATCGCGCTCGCCGACGAGGTGATCTACCTGGAGCAGGGGCGGGTGGTCGCCCGGGGCACGCACGCCGAGCTGCTCGCCACCGTGCCGGCCTACGCCGACCTGGTCACCGCCTACGAGCAGGCCGAGGTGGAGCAGGCCGAGCAGCGCACGTACGACGACCAGGTCACGCCGCCACTGGCGTCGGGCCTGGAGATGGAGGTGGACCGGTGAGCGCGAGGAGTGAGCTTGCGAGCCCCGCAGTCGCGAACGAAAGGCGGGCCCGGTGAGCGCGAGGAGTGAGCTTGCGAGCCCCGCAGTCGCGAACGGAAGGCGGGCCCGGTGACGGTCACGGAGGCGCCGGAGGCGCCCGAGTCGACCTGGCGGACGCTGCGGCGCGGGCTGGCGCTCTCCCCGGAGCTGCGGATCGGGCTGGCGGGCACGCTCGGCCTCGCGCTGGTCTACATGGTCGGCCGGGCGGCCGTGCCGGTGGCGGTGCAGCAGGGCATCGACAACGGGATCGCCGGCGGCCTGGACCTGACCGTGGTGTGGACGGTCGTGACCGTCACCGCGGCGGTGCTCGTGGTCACCACCACCTGTGGCTACCTGATGATGCGCCGGTTGTTCACGGTCAGCGAGACCGCGCTGGCCAACGTCCGGGTACGCGCCTTCCGGCACGTGCACGACCTGTCGATGCTGCACCAGCAGTCCGAGCGGCGCGGTTCCCTGGTCTCCCGGGTGACCAGCGACGTCGACCAGATCACCCAGTTCCTCCAGTGGGGCGGCGTGATCCTGCTGATCAACCTCGGCCAGCTGGTGGTGACCACGGCCGTGATGCTCGCGTACTCCTGGCAGTTGACCCTCGTGGTGTACGCGGCGTTCGGCCCGGCGGTGTTCGTGATCCGGCTGCTGCAGCGGCGGCTCGCCGGCGCGTACGGGGTGGTGCGGCAGCGCACCGGCGCGCTGCTCGGCGCGATCGGCGAGAGCGTCGTGGGGGCGCCGGTGATCCGGGCGTACGGGATCTCCGGGCGCACCGCCCGCCGGCTCGACGAGGCGATCGACAACCAGCGGCGGGCGCAACAGAAGGCGATCCGGATCAGCATCCTGGGCAGCTCGGTCGGGGAGATCGCCGCCGGGGTGGCCCTGGCGGGCGTGGTCGTGCTGGGCGTGTACCTGGGCGCCGACCGTACGCTCAGCATCGGCGAGGTGACCGCGTTCCTGTTCCTGGTCACGCTCTTCATCCAGCCGGTGCAGATCGCCACGGAGGTGCTCAACGAGGCGCAGAACGCGATCGCCGGCTGGCGGCGGGTGCTGGACGTGCTGGACGTCGCGCCGGACGTCGCCGACCCGGGCGAGCAGGGCCGGGAGCTGCCCGCGGGGCCGCTGGACATCCGGTTCGCCGGGGTCGGGTTCGCGTACCCGGGCGGGGCGCCGGTGCTGCACGACATCGACGTGGAGATCCCGGCGAAGAGCCGGGTCGCGGTGGTCGGCGAGACCGGCAGCGGCAAGACGACGTTCGCGAAGCTGCTCACCCGCCTGATGGATCCGACCGAGGGTGACGTGCTGCTGTCCGGGGTGCCGCTGCGGCAGGTGCGGTTCGCCTCGTTGCGCTCGCGGGTGGTGATGGTTCCGCAGGACGGGTTCCTGTTCGACGCCACGGTCGGGGAGAACGTCCGCTTCGCCCGGCCGGAGCTGACCGACGACCAGTTGTCCGCCGCGTTCACCGAGCTGGGGCTCGCCGACTGGCTGGACGGGCTGCCGGCCGGCCTGCACACGCCGGTGGGCGAGCGGGGCGAGGCGCTGAGCGTGGGGGAGCGGCAGCTGGTCGCGCTTGCCCGGGCGTACGTCGCCGACCCGGATCTGCTCGTGCTCGACGAGGCGACAAGCGCCGTCGACCCGGCCACCGAGGTGCGGTTGCAGCGCACGCTGGACGCGGTGACCCGGGGCCGGACGACGCTCGCGATCGCGCACCGGCTGTCGACGGCGCAGGCCGCCGACGAGGTGATCGTGGTGGACCGGGGCCGGATCGTGCAGCGTGGCCCGCACGAGGAGCTGGTCCGCGACCCCGAGTCGGTGTACGGGCAGCTCTACGCCTCCTGGCTGGAGCAGACCCGGTAGACGCGGCCGGGCCGGTGCTCTAACCTCCGAGTTAGGTGAGGCTAACCTACTGAGGAGGTCGTGCATGCGGCCCAGCCCGGCGGAGACCGTCCGTACCCTCGTCGCGGGCCGGCTGCCCGGCCTCGTCCACGTGGCCCACCGCCCCGGCCCACACCACGCCCGGCACGTCACCGACCCGGACGGCCGGGTCCTGCTGCTGGTACCGGTCGTCAGTGACCTCGCCGCCGCGTTGCGGCCGGTCGACGGCGGCTGCGAGGTGGCGGCCGTGCTCGACGTACTGGACCTGCCGCCGGCGGCCGGGGCGCCCACCCTCGGCCGGGCCTGGGTGTCCGGCTGGGCGCGGCAGCTGCACGGCGCCGAGGCCCGGGCCGCCGCGGTCGACTTCGCCGCCGTGGACCCGACCGGTGACCTGCTCGACGTCGGCACCCGGTTCCGGCTGTACCGCTTCGAGGTGGCCGAGGCCCGCTGGGAACGCGCCGGCTCCGTGCGCCGGATCGACCCCGAGGCGTACGCCGAGGCCGAGCCGGATCCGCTGCACCCGGTCGAGGCGGCGCTGCTGGCCGACCTCGCCGACCAGCACGGCGAGCGGCTGTCCGCGTACCTGCGCCGGCAGCTCGGCCTCGGCGAGGCCGGCGCCGCGCCGCGCGTCGTACGCGTCGACCGGTACGGGCTGCTGGTCGCGTACGGCCGGCGCGGGCGCCGGGTCCGCCTCGCCTTCCCGCAGCCGCTGGCCGGTTCGGGCGACCTGGCCCGGGTGCTGCACCCGGTGCTGTGCCCCGGCGGCCGGGCCCACCACCACGCCTGAGCGCCCGCGGGCGTTAAGAAGGGGCCCCTCTACAACGCGAGGCGTTAAGAAGGGGCCCTTCCTTACGCTTTGAGCGGGCCCAGCAGGTAGCGCTGCACCGTCGGGCCCACTGCGGCGACAAGCGTCTCCGGGTCGGCGGAGGCGACCGGCTCCAGCTTGATGACGTGCCGCATCATGGCCAGGCCGGCGAGCTGGCTGGCGACCAGCGACCCGCGCAGCGGCACCTCCGCCGGGTCCAGGTCGAGGTGGTCGAGAACCCGGCGCAGGACCTGGGTGGTCAGGAACTCCCGCAGCAGCCGGGCGGTCCACTCGTTGCTGACCGCCGAGCGGAGCAGGGCCACCCCGGCGGTGCCGGCCGGGGAGTCCCACAACCCGAGGAACATCCGGACCAGCCGCTCACCGAGGCCGTCCGGGTCACCGGCGATCACCGTAGGCAGCAGCTCCCGGGGGTCGGCCGGCGCGTTCATGGCGGTCAGGAAGAGCTTGTCCTTGCTGCCGAAGTAGTGGTGCACCAGCGCCGGGTCCACGTCGGCGGCGGCGGCGATGGCGCGGATCGACGCCCGGTCGAAGCCCCGTTCGGCGAACGCCTCCCGCGCCGCCGCCAGGATCGCCTCCCGGGTGTCCGGGTTGCCCGGTCGCCGTCCGGTCCGCCGCCTCATCGCCGCCCTTCGCCCCTCGCCCGTCTCCCCGGTCAGCCGCTGCGTCGCCGCAGCGTGGCCGCGGCGAGCACCAGCGCCAGCACCGCGGCGCCGCCCACGATCGCCAGGTCCCGCCACATGGTGCCGGTCGGCTCGGCGTTGGCCCCGACCTCCTGCAACGCCTCGACGGCGTACGACAGGGGCAGCACGTCGCTGACCGCCTGGAGCCAGCCCGCCATCTCGTCCCGGGGCACGAACAGCCCGCAGAGCAGGATCTGCGGGGCCACCACGACCGGCATGAACTGTACGGCCTGGAACTCGGTGCGGGCGAAGGCACTGCAGAACAGCCCGAGCGCGACGGCGAGCACCGCGTTGACGGCCGCGATCAGGATGACCAGCCCACTGCTCCCGGCGGTGTCCAGGTCGAACAGCCAGTACGCCACGGCCGACGCGACCGCCGCCTGCACCACGGCGGCCAGGCCGAACGCGATGCCGTACCCGAAGAGCAGGTCGAGCTTGCCCAGCGGGGTGGTGAGCAGGCGCTCCAGCGTGCCGGTGGTGCGCTCGCGCAGCATCGCGATGCTGGTCACCAGGAACATGATGATGAACGGGAAGAACCCCAGCATCACCAGCGCGATCCGGTCGAACGCCGCGGGACGGCCCGGTGGCGTCGGCTGGTCGACGTACATGTAGTAGACCACCGCCAGCAGCACCGCCGGCACGACCACCAGCAGCGCGACGGTCCGCCGGTCGTGGCGCAGCTGGCGCAGGATGCGGCCGGTGGTGGCCGCCAGGATCCGCGGGTTCATCACGCCTCCCGTCCGGCCGTGCCGGCCTCGCTCGCGCGGATCATCCGCAGAAACGCCTCCTCCAGGTCGTCGACGCCGGTGGCCGCGCGCACCGCGGCCGGGGTGTCGTCGGCGATCAGCCGTCCCTCGCGGATCAGCAGCAGCCGGTCGCAGCGGGCGGCCTCGTCCATCACGTGACTGGAGACGAGCAGGGTGGTGCCGGCCGCCGCCATCGCGTGGAACCGGGCCCACAGCTCGGCCCGCAGCACCGGGTCCTGCCCGACCGTCGGCTCGTCCAGGACCAGCAGCTCCGGGTCGCCGACCAGCGCGCAGGCCAGCGACGCCCGGCTGCGCTGGCCGCCGGAGAGGGTGCTGACCAGTTGGGTGGCGGCCTCGGCCAGGCCGACGTCCGCGATCGCCCGGTCGGCGTCGGCGTGGCCCCGCCCGTGCAGCCGCGCGAAGTAGCGGGCGTTCTCCCGGACGGTCAGGTCGGCGTACACGCTCGGCGCCTGCGTGAGGTAGCCGACCCGGTGGCGCAGCTCCGGTGCGCCGGCGGGCCGCCCGAGCACGGTCACCGTGCCGGACGTGAGCACCTGCACGCCGACCAGCGCCCGCATGAGGGTGGTCTTCCCGCTGCCGCTGGGCCCGAGCAGGCCGGTCACACTTCCGCGCGGCACGGTCGCGCTGATCCCGTGCAGCACCCGCCGCCCGCCCCGGTCCACGACCAGGTCACGGACGGCGACGGCGTCCTCCATCGCACACCTCCCCGAAACTCATCAAATGTTGAACTCAACGGTAGATGAGATCCGTCCCTCCGGGCAAGGCCCGGCAGGCGGGAGCCCGCGCCGGTCCCCGCGCCGGGTGCGGGAGAATGGCTCACTGTGTCCGTACCTGATGCGCCGGTGACCGGCGCCGACCCGCGACCCGCCGGCGGCCCGGCCCGGCCCTCCCGCCTGGACCCGGCGGTCGCCGCCCGGCTCCGGCGTACCCCGGACGGCCTGGTCGCCGCGGTGGTCCGCCAGCACGACACCGGCGAGGTGCTGATGGTCGCCTGGATGGACGACGAGGCGCTGCACCGCACCCTCACCACCGGCCGGGCCACATACTGGTCCCGCAGCCGTGGCGAGTACTGGGTCAAGGGCGCCACCTCCGGCCACCACCAGTACGTCCGCTCGGTCGCCCTCGACTGCGACGGCGACGCGCTGCTGGTCGGCGTCGACCAGGTCGGCCCGGCGTGCCACACCGGGCGACGCACGTGCTTCCACACCGAGCTGCCGGTCACCGGCGTGCTCGGGGACGAAGGGCAGGGCCAGTGATGACCGACGGCAGGGTGAGCCCGGACGAGGCGACCTTCGCGGAACTGGCCGCCCGGTGGCGGGTGGTTCCGGTCACCCGGCGGCTGCTCGCCGACGCGGAGACCCCGGTGGGCGTCTACCGCAAGCTGGCCGGCGGCCCGGGGACCTTCCTGCTGGAGTCCGCCGAACAGGGCGTCGGCTCGGCGGGAATGGCCTGGTCCCGGTACTCGTTCATCGGCGTCCGCAGCGTCGCCACGCTTACCGAGCGCGACGGCTCGGCGATCTGGGCGGGGCGGCCGCCGGCCGGGCTGCCCACCGCCGGCGACCCGGTCGCGGTGCTGCGCGAGACCGTGGCGGCGCTGGCCGGGCCGGCCGCCGACACCGCCGCCGGGCTGCCGCCGCTGACCGGCGGCATGGTCGGCTACCTCGGGTACGACCTGGTCCGGCGCTTCGAGCGGCTGCCCGCGCTCACCGACGACGATCTCGGCGTGCCCGAGCTGGGCATGCTGCTCGCCACCGACCTGGTGGTCCTCGACCACTACGACGGCTCGGCGATCCTGGTGGCCAACGCGATCCTGCCACCGCCGGACGCGCCCGGCCGGGAGACGGCGGTCGCCGCCGCGTACCACCAGGCGGTCGGGCGGCTGGACGCGATGACCACCGCCCTGTCCCGGCCGATCCCGCCGATGATTTCCACAGTGGACCGGCCGCCGGCCGGCGACGTGCTCTGCCGTACGCCCGAGGGCGGCTACCCGAAGGCGGTGGAGGAGGCGAAGGAGGCGATCCGTGCCGGCGAGTGCTTCCAGATCGTCCTGTCGCAGCGCTTCGAGCGGGCGACCCACGCCGACCCGCTCGACGTGTACCGGGTGCTGCGCACCACCAACCCCAGCCCGTACATGTACCTGCTGCGCTTCGACGGCTTCGACATCGTCGGCTCGTCGCCCGAGGCGCACCTGAAGGTGACCACCGACACCGACGGGCAGCGGCGGGCGCTGCTGCACCCGATCGCCGGCACCCGCCCCCGCGGCGGCACCCCGGCGGCCGACGCCCGGCTCGCCGCCGACCTGCTCACCGACCCGAAGGAGCGGGCCGAGCACGTGATGCTTGTCGACCTGGGCCGCAACGACCTGGGCCGGGTCTGCCGACCGGGCACGGTCGAGGTGCCCGAGTTCGCCACCATCGAGCGGTACAGCCACGTCATGCACATCGTCTCCACGGTGGTCGGCACGCTCGCCGACGACCGCACCGCCTTCGACGCGCTCGCCGCGACGTTCCCGGCCGGCACGCTCTCCGGTGCACCGAAGGTGCGGGCCATGGAGATCATCGAGGAGCTGGAGCCGGTGCGGCGCGGGCTCTACGGCGGGACGGTCGGCTACTTCGGTTTCGGCGGCGACCTCGACATGGCGATCGCGATCCGCACCGCTCTGATGCGCGACGGGCGCGCGTACGTGCAGGCCGGCGCCGGGGTGGTGGCCGACTCCGACCCGGCCGCCGAGGACCAGGAGACGCGGAACAAGGCGGCGGCCGTGCTCGCCGCGATCGCCGCCGCCGAGACCCTGCGAGCGGCCCGGTGAGCGCGAGGAGTGAGCTTGCGAGCCCCGCAGTCGCGAACGAAGAGGTGGCCCGGTGAGCGCGAGGAGTGAGCTTGCGAGCCCCGCAGTCGCGAACGAAGAAGCGAGCCGGTGAGCGGCGGTGACCCCGGCGCGCGGCCCGCGGCGGGCCGGCGCGAGCTGACGTACGCCGTGCTGCTCGGCCTGGCCGGCGCGGGCCTCGCGGTCTGGGCGGCGACCCGCACCTGGGCGGTCGACCTCGCGTCCCGTCCCGCTCCGCTGCCGCCGGTGCGGGAAGCCCGCAGCGGCGCGGACCTGCTGCCCTGGCTACCGGCGCTGGCCCTGGTCGCGCTGGCCGGCTGCGGGGCGGTGCTGGCCACCCGGGGGCGGGTGCGGCGGCTGCTCGGCGGTCTGCTGGCCGGGCTCGGTGCGGCGGTGGCGGCCGGCGGCGGCTACGGCCTGGGCGCCGGGTTCGTCGGCGAGGTCGACCGCCGGTGGCCGGCGCTCTGTCTGGTCGGCGGGATGCTCGCCCTGGCCGGCGGCCTGCTGACGGCGGCCCGGGGGGCGCGGTGGCCGGCGATGGGCGCCCGGTACGAGCGGCGGACCCGGCCGGCGGAGCCGGCGCCGGTCGCGGGCCCGGTGACCGGCGCCCGCACCACCGACGCGTGGGACGCGCTGGACCGGGGCGAGGACCCGACCGACGACTGACCGGCCGGCTCAGGCCGCCGGCTGGCGGTCGCGGGCGGCGGCTCGCGCCGCGGCCAGCTCGGCGATCAGGCGGTCCAGCTCGGCCCGCTGGTCGGCCCGGGCCCGGTCGGCGCAAACGGCCTCCCACGCGTTGCCCCGGGCGGTACGCATGCGCCCCTCGCCGATCACGGCCCGTTCGAGGGTGTGCACCACGCCGACGGCGAGCGACGCCACGGTACGGGAGATGGTGGTGAGGTCGATGTTCTCAGTGCTCATGGTCAACCCCGTACGGAGATCGTTCTGTTGACTCGGCGGACGCCCCATCGAGTCTGCCCGAGGGACATGCTCGCCGGCTCACGTTTCGCTGTCGTGACCGCCACGTCAACTCTGCGGCCGGGGTGCTGGCCAGGGAAAGGGCCGTTCGTCCTTGAGCTTGCTCACAACATCGACGGGCATCGTCGCGCCCTTCGGCGGGAGCGCCCGCACCGTCGGGCGGATAGCATGGCGTCGATGTCCTGGGTGGTTCTCCCGGTGCCGGTCGGCCCCGCTCCGCGGCGAGGGGCCGTGGCCGAGCGTGATTCGGTCTTCACCCGAAGTCCGGCATTATGCCGCAGCCCACTTCGTGAGGAGCGCCATACCCCCGGCGGTCCGGGTCCGGCGACGCCCCCCTAGCATCGGCCCATGACACCCGGAGAGGGGAGTCCGTTGGTGACTGCTGAGCATGCGCACGCGGAAGGGGACGACGCCGGTCCGGCGAAGCCCGGGAGCGTGCTCGACGAGATCCTGGCCGGCGTGCGCGAGGACGTGGCCCGGCGGCAGGAGCAGGTTCCGCTGGAGCGCATCCGGGAACTGGCCGCCGCCGCCCCGCCTCCGCTGGACGCGTACGCCGCCCTGCGCAAGCCGGGTGTGGCCGTGATCGCCGAGGTGAAGCGCTCCTCGCCGTCCAAGGGCCGACTGGCGGAGATCGCCGACCCGGCCGACCTGGCCGGCGACTACGCGGCCGGCGGCGCCCGGGCGATCAGTGTCCTCACCGAGGGGCGCTGGTTCGGCGGCTCGCTTGACGATCTGGCCGCCGTCCGTGCCGCGGTCAACGTGCCGGTCCTCCGCAAGGACTTCGTGGTCTCGAGCTACCAGGTGCACGAGGCCCGCGCGCACGGCGCCGACCTGGTGCTGCTGATCGTCGCCGCGCTGGAGCAGAACGTGCTGGTCGGCCTGCTCGAGCGGATCGAGTCGCTCGGCATGACCGCGCTTGTCGAGGTGCACGACGAGGAGGAGGCCGACCGGGCGCTGGAGGCCGGCGCGCAGGTCATCGGGGTCAACGCCCGCGACCTGCGTACCCTGGAGGTCGACCGCTCGGTGTTCGAGCGGATCGCGCCCGGCCTGCCCAGCAGCGTGGTCAAGATCGCCGAGTCGGGGGTGCGTGGCCCGCACGACCTCATCCGGTACGCCTCGGCCGGCGCCGACGCGGTCCTGGTGGGCGAGGGCCTGGTCACCCAGAAGAGCCCCCGCGAGGCGGTGGCCGAACTGGTAAACGCCGGCAACCACCCGGCCACGCCCCGCCCGGTGCGCTGAGCGCTCCGGGCCCGCAGAGAGGAACCGCGATGAGCGTCGACGCGTCGGCCCCGACCGGTTCGTATCCGGACGCCACCGGGCACTTCGGCCGGTTCGGCGGCCGCTTCGTCCCCGAGGCCCTGGTGGCCGCGCTCGACGAACTCGACGGGGCGTGGCGCACGGCGATGGCCGACGAGTCGTTCCGGGCCGAGTTCGCCGCCCTGCTGCGGGACTACGCGGGCACCCCGTCCCTGCTGTACGAGGCCCGGCGCCTCTCGGCGAAGGTCGGCGCGCGGGTCCTGCTCAAGCGGGAGGACCTCAACCACACCGGCGCGCACAAGGTGCGCAACGTGCTCGGCCAGGCCCTGCTGACCAAGCGGATGGGCAAGCAGCGGGTCATCGCCGAGACCGGCGCCGGCCAGCACGGCGTGGCCACCGCAACCGCCGCCGCCCTGTTCGACCTCGAGTGCGTGGTCTACATGGGCGAGGTCGACACCCGGCGGCAGGCGTTGAACGTGGCCCGCATGCGGATGCTCGGCGCCACCGTCGTGCCGGTCACCACCGGGTCGCGCACCCTCAAGGACGCGATGAACGAGGCGATGCGCGACTGGGTCGCCAACGTCGACAGCACCCACTACCTGATCGGCACCGCCGCCGGCCCGCACCCCTTCCCGGCCATGGTCCGCGACTTCGTCCGCGGCATCGGCGACGAGGCCCGCCAGCAGTGCCTCGACCTCACCGGCGGCCTGCCCGACGCGGTCACCGCCTGCGTCGGCGGCGGCTCCAACGCGCTGGGCATCTTCCACGCCTTCGTCGGCGATCCCGACGTGCGCCTGTACGGCTTCGAGGCCGGCGGCGACGGCGTGGCGACCGGCCGGCACGCCGCCAGCATCACCGGCGGCTCGTCCGGTGTGCTGCACGGCACGCGCACGTACGTGCTCCAGGACGCCGACGGCCAGACCGTCGAGTCGCACTCGATCTCCGCCGGCCTGGACTACCCGGGTGTCGGGCCGGAGCACGCCTGGCTGCACGACAGCGGCCGGGCGACGTACCTGTCGGTGACCGACGCGGAGGCGATGGCCGCGTTCGAGCTGCTCTGCCGTACCGAGGGCATCATCCCGGCGATCGAGAGCTCCCACGCGCTGGCTGGCACCGTCGCGATCGCGCCGAAGCTCGCCGCCGAGCTGGGGCGCGAGCCGGTCGTGGTGGTCAACCTCTCCGGCCGCGGTGACAAGGACGTGCACACCGCCGGGGAGTACTTCGGCATCCTCGACAAGGAGTGACGAGCGTGAGTCGAATCGGGGTCGCGTTCGACAAGGCCCGGGCCGACGGCCGGGCGGTCCTGGTCGGCTGCATGCCGGCCGGGTTCCCCACGGTCGAGGGCAGCATCGCCGCGATGACCGCCATGGTCGAGGCCGGCGTCGACGTCATCGAGATGGAGATCCCGTACTCCGACCCGGTGATGGACGGGCCGGTCATCCAGCGGGCGAGTGACATCGCGCTGGCCGGTGGTGTCCGGGTCGCCGACGCGCTGCGGGTCGTCGAGGCGGTCGCCGCGACCGGCACGCCGGTGGTGACCATGACCTACTGGAACCCGGTCGAGCAGTACGGCGTCGACGCGTTCGCCCGGGACCTCGCCGCTGCCGGCGGGACCGGCCTGGTCACGCCCGACCTGATCCCCGACGAGGCGCAGGAGTGGCTGGCCGCCTCCGACGCGTACGGGCTGGACCGGACGTTCCTCGTCTCGCCGTCCTCCACCGACGCCCGCCTGCGAATGACCGCCGAGCACTGCCGTGGGTTCGTCTACGCCACGGCGATCATGGGGGTCACCGGCGCCCGGGCGCAGACCTCCGAGGCGGCGCCGGTGCTGGTGTCCCGCCTCCGGGAGGTCACCGATGTGCCGGTGGGCGTCGGGCTCGGCGTCAGCACGGGCGCGCAGGCCGCCACGGTCGCCGGGTACGCCGACGGCGTCATCGTCGGCAGCGCCCTGGTCCGCTGCCTCCTGGACGTCCCGGACCTCGCGTCGGGCCTGACCGCCCTCCGCACCCTGACCGCCGAACTGTCCACCGGCGTCCGCACCCCCACCCCCTGACCCACCCAAACCCCCTGACCCACCCGTCCCACCCCCCGCCCGTCCCGCCTCCGCCGCGTCGATCATGGAGTTGTGGTGGGCGTTGTGGCATGGTTCGTCCCGCTCTGTTCCCGCCACAAGTCCATGATCGGCGGAAGCTGGCGGGGGTGGCCGGTCAGGGGAGGGGGGTTGGGGACGGGGTTGGCGGCGCCGTACGTGGGGATGGCGCCGGTACCCGCGGGCAGTCGCGGATCACGCCGCTGCGGCCGGCGAGGGCGTCGGTCAGGGCGGCGCGGGTGGCCGGCGTGAGCGTGCCGGGCAGTTCCGCCGGGGCGTGCCAGGAGAGCCGACACCCGCCGACCGGGGCGTCCACCGGCGCCGTGCCGAGCGTCCGGGCACGGAAGACGTGCACGAGCACGTCGGGCAGCGGGCCACCACGACCGGCCGGAGGCGTGTCGGGCTCGACGAGGTGGTAGAGCCCCACCAGGTCGACCACCTCGACCTCCCAGCCGGTCTCGACCCGGATGTCCCGGATCGCCGCGCGAACCGGGCTCCGGCCGGGCCGCAGCCGCCCGCCGGGCAGCGCGTACCGTCGCTCACCCTGCCGGCAGAGCAGCACCCGCCCGGAGCCGTCCGTGACGACGGCGGCGACCGCCCAGGTGAGCGTGCTCATGACAGTCGAGCCTACGGCGGTGGCCACCGGAAGTCATGGAACAGCGACCCGGCCGGCGTACCGGGGTGCCGCGCGGGGGCCGATCGGCGGTAGCCTGTGCACCCGTGACCCTCGCCTCGCAGACACCCCTGGCGGCCCTGCCCAGTCCGACCACCGCCGTGTGGCAGGTGGGCCCCTTCCCGATCCGCGCGTACGCGCTCTGCATCATCGCCGGCATCGTCGTGGCCTGCTGGGTCACCGAGCGGCGGCTGCGCCGGCGCGGGGTGGCCCCCGGCGCGGTGCTCGACATCGCGCTGTACGCGGTGCCGGCCGGCATCGTCGGGGCGCGGATCTACCACGTGATCACCTCCCCGGAGAAGTACTTCGGCACCGGTGGCGACTGGGTGAAGTCGTTCTACATCTGGGAGGGCGGTCTCGGCATCTGGGGCGCGGTGGCCGGTGGCGCGGTCGGCGCGTGGTTCGCCGCCCGCCAACTCGGCATCCCGTTCGCGGTGGTGGCCGACGCCCTCGCCCCGGGCCTGCCGCTGGCGCAGGCGATCGGCCGGCTCGGCAACTGGTTCAACAACGAGCTGTACGGCGGCCGCACCACCCTGCCCTGGGGCCTGGAGATCCACCGGATGGACCCGGACAACCCGGGCCGGGCGCTGCGCGACGACGCCGGGCAGCCCATCCTGGAGGAGGGCCTCTACCACCCCACCTTCGCCTACGAGCTGCTGTGGAACCTGGGCGTGGCCGCTCTGGTGCTGGTCCTCGACCGCCGGCTGAAGCTGGGCCGGGGCCGGGCCTTCGCGCTGTACGTGATGGGTTATACGGCCGGCCGGTTCTGGATCGAGATGATGCGCACCGACGAGGCGAACACGATCCTCGGCGTACGCCTGAACGTCTGGACCGCGGCCGTCGTCTTCCTCGCCGCGCTCGTGTACTTCCTGCGGGTGCGTGGTCCCCGTGAGTACCTGATCCCGGTCGGTGCGGCGGCGACGCCCGCCCCCGACTCCGACGTGTCCCAGGTCGACCTGTCGGCGCGGGAGGCGGGTTCCCAGCCGGCGGCGCCCGAGGGGTACCGGGTGGTCGGCGAGGAGCAGTTCCGGCGCTGGCGGGAGACCGGCGAGGTGCCCTCCGGGACGGAGACCGGCGCCGAGCGGCCCCCCGGGGCCGACGAGCCCGGTGACGCCGGCACCGACGCGACGGCCGACCGGACGCCGGAGCCGGCACACCGGGCCGCGGGCGACGGGGAGACCGGGGAGGCCGGGGCCCCGGACGCCGCCGGCGTCCGGCCCGCCGACCGCGACAGCTGAGCGGGGAGGACCGCATGCGCAGCGCGGTCGTGGTCGGTGCCGGCATCGGTGGCCTCGCGGTCGCCGGCGCGCTGGCGCGTTCGGGCTGGCAGGTCACCCTGGTCGAGCGCGCCGACCGGATCCGTCCGGAACCCACCGCCGTGGTGCTCTGGCCCAACGGGGTACGCGCGCTGCACGCCCTCGGCCTCGGCGCGGGGCTGGACGCGATCGCCACACCGCTGCCCGATGGCGGCGTACGCCGCCCGGACGGCCACTGGCTCGTGCCGCCCCGTTCCGCGCCGGCCGACCGTAGGCCGGTGGTGGTGCACCGCGAGGACCTGCACGACGCGCTCATCGCCGGGCTGGGGGAGGGCGTCGAGCTGCGCACCGGCGTGACCGTGCGTACCGTGCGCGCCGAGCCGGGCGCCCGCCCCTCGGTCGGCGACGGCCGGCACGGCGTCGAGGCCGACCTGGTGGTCGCCGCCGACGGCGCCGACAGCGTGATCCGCGCCCAGCTCGCGCCCGAGGCGACCGTGATCAGCTCCGGCTGTGCCGCCTGGCGTGCGGTGATCCCCTGGTACCGGGCGCCGCGGCTGCCGGCCGACGCGCCCGTCGGCGGGGAGGTCCTCGGTGCCGGGTACCGCTTCGTCTCCGCCTCGCTCGGGGAACGCGGCTCCTCCGGGGCGTCGAGCCGGGGCGGGATCTACTGGGTGGCGACCGCGGCGGGCGCGCCCCGGCCGGAGTCGCCGGAGACCCAGCTCGCCCTGCTGCGGCGCTGGTACGCGGGCTGGCCCGCCCCGATCGCCGACCTGCTCGACGCCACCGATCCGGCCGACCTGGTCCAGCAGGAGATCCGCGAGCTGCGGCCGCTGCCCCGCGCGTACGGTTTCCCGGCCGGCCCCGGCGGGGTGGTGCTGCTCGGTGACGCGGCGCACGCCATGCCGCCGCACCTCGGGCAGGGCGCCTGTCTCGCCTTCGAGGACGCGGCGACCCTCGCCGCCCTGGTGCGCGAGTCCCGGCTGCCGGACGCGGTGGCCGCGTACGACCGCGCCCGCCGGCCCCGTGCGGCGGCGATGGTCCGGCAGGCACGCCGCATGTCGGCGGTGCTCCAGGCCCGTGGCCGGCTGGCGTTGCGCGCGCGGGACGCCGCCCTCGGCGCGCTCACCCCGCGCCTGCTGGGCAGCGCCGCCACAACCGCCGCCCGGTGGCGCCCCCCGACCTGACCCTGACTCTTCCCCCCCGCCGATCATGGAGTTCTGGTGGTGGAAAAGTCCCCCTGATCGCCGCAGAACGCCCACCACGACTCCATGATCGACGAGCCTGGCGGGGCGGGGGTGGGGGGTGGGGGAGGGGTGTGTCAGGGCACGACGGGGGCGGGTTCGGCGATGCACGCGGTGCCGATGCGGCGGAAGCCGACCCGCAGGTAGACCCGGGCGATCTCCTCGCTGCCTGCGGAGAGGAAGATCAGGTCCGTGCCGGCCTTGAGCAGCGCCCGGGCCAGCGTGGCGGTGACCGCCGCGCCGAGGCCGCGGCGACGGGCGACCGGCAGGGTGGCCACGCCAGCGATCTCCGCGACGTCGGCGACGCGCATCGCCATCCCGCTGGCCAGCGCCCCGTCCTCGGGGGTGCCGGCCAGCGCCGACAGTCGCCGGCCGTCGGCGATGCGGGCCTGTTCCTCGTCGAGGGCCGCCACGTCCAGTTCGTTGAGCGCGGCGTCCCGCTCGGCGGGGCCGGCCGGCCCGCGGTCAGTGCCGGGCGCGGAGAATCCGACGGCGGCGATGGCCCGGTGTGCGGCCACCGCCGCGGCGAAGTCCGGGTCCGCCGGGTCCAGCAGCCGCACCGGTACGTCGCCGAGCGTCGCCGGCTCGGGCAGGGCGGCCGGGTCGAGCACCAGCAGCGGTGCCTCGAGCGCGGCCAGGCCCGCCGACCGGGCGACGGCGAGCAGGTCGGGGTTGATCTCGTGCACCCACTCGAAGGCCTCCGGCAGCCCGAGCTCCCGCTGGCGCTCCCGGACGGCGGCGACGTCGGCGAGGGTGGGCGGGGTGGCGGCGTCGAGCCGGGGCCGGGCGTAGAACGGCCAGCCGGCACCCTCCCGGACGAACAGCACCAGGCCGCCGTGCTCCTCGGCGCGGGCCGAGTCACGGGGCACCGCGTCGTAGAAGCGTTCCAGCCGCTCGACCGTATCCTTGTGCACGGGATCCACCGCGCGAGACTACACGTCTCACAGTCTGGAAGGTGTGATCAATCTGCACTGGCCTTGCGCGGACCCCCCTAACGTAGACTCAAATGACCCTTGAGGGCCGACGTCGTCCCCACCGAGATCCAACCTGAGTGACGACAGGAGGCCCGGTGGCCTTTCCGTACCCGCACAACAGCGCCCAGCAGGTCCCCCACCTCGGCCCCGGTGCGCCCCCGGCCGGGCTCTACGACCCCGCGCACGAGCACGACGCGTGCGGTGTGGCCTTCGTGGCGGATCTGCACGGCCGGCGGTCGCACGGGGTGGTGGCGAACGGCCTCGCCGCCCTCTGCCGGCTGGATCACCGGGGCGCCCGGGGCGCGGAGCCGAACACCGGCGACGGCGCGGGGATCATGATGCAGGTGCCGGACGCGTTCCTGCGCGCGGTGGTGGACTTCCCGCTGCCGCCGGCCGGGGAGTACGCGACCGGGTTGGTCTTCCTGCCGGACGACGACGGGGGCGAGGCGCGCGCCCGCCGGGTGGTGGAGAAGTACGCGCTGGTCGAGGGCGCCGACCTGCTCGGCTGGCGGGACGTGCCGGTCGACCCGTCCGGCCTCGGCGAGACGGCCGTGGCGGCGATGCCCCGGGTCCGGCAGCTCTTCCTCGCCGCGCACCGGCTCACCGACTCGCCGGCCGGGCCGGCCGGGTCCCGGCTGGGCGGCATCGAGCTGGAGCGGGTGGCGTTCTGCGTACGCAAGCAGGCCGAGCGGGAGTCGGCCGAGCGTGGCGTGCCGGCGTACTTCCCGTCGCTGTCCGGTCGCACGATGGTCTGGAAGGGGATGCTCACGCCGGACCAGCTGCCGGAGTTCTACCCGGAGCTGACCGACGAGCGGGTCCGGAGCGCGATCGCGCTCGTGCACTCCCGCTTCTCCACGAACACCTTCCCGTCCTGGCCGCTGGCGCACCCGTACCGCTTCATCGCCCACAACGGCGAGATCAACACCATTCGCGGCAACCGGAACTGGATGCAGGCGAGAGAGTCGATGCTCACGGCCCCGCTGCCGGCAGCCGGCGGAGCCGGCTGGCACCTGCCCGGCAACATCCGCCGGATCTTCCCGGTCTGCACCCCGGCCGCGTCCGACTCGGCGAACTTCGACGAGGTGCTCGAGCTGCTGCACCTCGCCGGCCGGAGCCTGCCACACGCGGTGCTGATGATGATCCCCGAGGCGTGGGAGAACGACCCCGACATGCGCGCCGACAAGCGCGCCTTCTACCGGTTCCACGCCAGCCTGATGGAGCCGTGGGACGGGCCGGCGTCGGTGGCGTTCACCGACGGCGAGATCGTCGGCGCCGTGCTGGACCGCAACGGCCTGCGCCCCGGTCGCTGGTGGCAGACCTCCGACGGGCTGGTCGTGCTCGGCAGCGAGGCCGGCGTCCTCGACCTGGACCCGGCCACCGTGGTCGCCAAGGGCCGGCTCCAGCCGGGGAAGATGTTCCTGGTCGACACCGTCGGCGGGCGGATCGTGCACGACGACGAGATCAAGACGGAGCTGGCCGCGGCGCAGCCGTACCAGGACTGGCTGCACGCCGGCCTCATCGACCTGACCGACCTGCCGGCCCGCGAGCACATCGTCTACACCCACGACTCGGTGCGCCGCCGGCAGCAGACCTTCGGCTACACCGAGGAGGAGCTGAAGATCCTGCTCGCGCCGATGGCCCGGGCCGGCGCCGAGCCGATCGGCTCGATGGGCACCGACACGCCGATCTCCCCGCTGTCGACCCGGCCGCGGCTGCTCTACGACTACTTCCACCAGCTCTTCGCCCAGGTGACGAACCCGCCGCTGGACGCCATCCGGGAGGAGTTGGTGACCAGCCTGCAGTCCACCATCGGGCCGGAGGGCAACCTGCTCGATCCGGGCCCGGCCAGCTGTCGCCAGATCGTGCTGCCGTACCCGGTGATCGACAACGACGAGCTGGCCAAGATCCTCTCCATCGACGAGGACGGGGACCTGCCTGGTTTCAAGGCGGTCCGGGTCTCCGGGCTGTATCGGATCCGGGAGGGCGGCGCGGGCATCAAGGCGCGGCTGACCGAGATCTGCCGGCACGTCTCCGAGGCCATCGAGGACGGCGTGCGCATCCTGGTGCTCTCCGACCGGGACTCCAACGCCGACCTGGCTCCGATCCCGTCGCTGCTGCTCACCGCCGCGGTGCACCAGCACCTGGTCCGCGAGCAGACCCGGACCCAGGTGGCGCTGATCGTCGAGTCCGGCGACTGCCGGGAGGTGCACCACGCGGCGGTGCTTATCGGGTACGGCGCGGCGGCGGTCAACCCGTACCTGGCGTTCGAGTCGGTGGAGGACATGATCTCCACGGGCGCGCTGGTCGGCGTCGAGCCCGCCACCGCGATCCGGAACTACGTCAAGGCGCTCGGCAAGGGTGTCCTGAAGATCATGTCCAAGATGGGCATCTCGACCGTGTCGTCGTACTGCGGCGCCCAGGTCTTCGAGGCGGTCGGGCTGGACGCCCGCCTCGTCGAGCGCTACTTCCGGGGCACCCCCAGCAAGATCGGCGGCATCGGGCTGGCCGAGATCCACGCTGAGGTGGCCGCCCGGCACTCCCGGGCCTGGCCGGCGCCGGGGGCGGCGGCGACCGACGGGCTGGAGGTCGGCGGCGAGTACCAGTGGCGCCGTGAAGGTGAGCTGCACCTGTTCAACCCGGAGACGGTCTTCCTGCTCCAGCACGCCACCCGCAGCCGCCAGTACGACGTCTTCCGCAGGTACACCGCCAAGGTCGACGAGCTGGCCGCGCAGGCGGGTTCGTTGCGCGGCCTGTTCACGCTGCGCACCGGGGTGCGCCCGCCGGTGCCGGTCGAGGAGGTCGAACCGGCCGCCGAGATCGTCAAGCGGTTCGCCACCGGCGCCATGTCGTACGGGTCGATCTCGGCGGAGGCGCACGAGACCCTCGCGATCGCGATGAACCGCCTCGGTGGCAAGTCCAACACCGGTGAGGGCGGCGAGGACGTGGAGCGGCTCTACGACCCGGCCCGCCGGTCCGCGGTCAAGCAGATCGCCAGCGGCCGGTTCGGGGTGACCTCCGAGTACCTGGTCAACGCCGACGACATCCAGATCAAGATGGCCCAGGGCGCCAAGCCCGGCGAGGGCGGCCAGCTGCCGGGCAACAAGGTCTGGCCGTGGATCGCCCGTACCCGGCACGCCACCCCGGGCGTCGGCCTGATCTCTCCGCCGCCGCACCACGACATCTACTCCATCGAGGACCTGGCCCAGCTGGTGCACGACCTCAAGTGCGTGAACCCGTCCGCGCGGGTGCACGTCAAGCTGGTCAGCGAGGTCGGCGTGGGCACGGTCGCGGCGGGCGTGGCCAAGCTCAAGGCCGACGTCATCCTCATCTCCGGTCACGACGGCGGCACCGGCGCGTCCCCGCTGAACTCGCTGAAGCACGCCGGCACGCCGTGGGAGCTGGGCCTGGCCGAGGCCCAGCAGACGCTGCTGCTCAACAAGCTCCGCGACCGGGTCACCGTCCAGGTCGACGGCCAGCTCAAGACGGGCCGGGACGTGCTGATCGCGGCGCTGCTGGGCGCCGAGGAGTTCGGCTTCGCCACCGCACCGCTGATCGTCGAGGGCTGCGTGATGATGCGGGTCTGCCACCTGGACACGTGTCCGGTGGGCATCGCGACGCAGAACCCGGTGCTGCGCGAGCGGTTCACCGGCCGGCCGGAGTTCGTGGAGAACTTCTTCCTCTTCCTCGCCGAGGAGGTCCGGGGGTACCTGGCCGAGCTGGGCCTGCGCTCGATCGACGAGGCGATCGGCCGGACCGAACTGCTCGACGTCACCCCGGCGGTCGACCACTGGAAGGCCGCCGGCCTCGACCTGGGCCCGGTGCTGCACCTGCCGGAGCTGCCCGAGGGCGCGGCCCGCCGCGGCGTACGCGCCCAGGACCACGGCCTTGACCTGGCGCTGGACAACGAGCTGATCGCGCTTGCCGGGCCGGCCCTGCGCGACGGCACGCACGTGCGGGTGGAGGTGCCGGTGCGCAACGAGCACCGCAGCGTCGGCGCGATGCTCGGCGGCGAGGTGACCCGCCGCCACGGCGGCGCCGGCCTGCCCGCCGACACCATCGAGTTCGACCTGCGCGGCACGGCCGGGCAGTCGTTCGGCGCGTTCCTGCCGCGCGGGGTGACCCTGCGGCTGCACGGGGACGCCAACGACTACGTCGGCAAGGGCCTCTCCGGTGGCCGGCTGGTGGTCCGACCGGACGAGGCGGCGCCGTTCGTGGACGCCGACGCCGCGCGGGGCGCGCGGGCGGAGGACCAGATCATCGCCGGCAACACCATCCTGTACGGCGCGACGTCGGGTGAGGTGTTCCTGCGCGGCCGGGTGGGGGAGCGGTTCGCGGTCCGCAACTCGGGCGCGGTGGCCGTTGTCGAGGGTGTCGGTGACCACGGCTGTGAGTACATGACCGGTGGGACCGTCGTCGTGCTCGGCCCGACCGGGCGCAACTTCGCCGCCGGCATGTCCGGCGGCACCGCGTTCCTCTGGCGGCTGGACCGGCGGCTTGTCAACACCGAGCTGGTCGACTTGGCGCCGCTGCGCGAGGAGGAGCGGGCGACGCTGCACGAGCTGGTCCAGCGGCACTTCGCCGAGACCGACTCGGCGGTCGCCGAGGACCTGCTCAAGCGCTGGCCGGAGGCGGTGGAGGAGTTCACCGCCGTGGTGCCCCGGGACTACCGCCGGGTGCTGGAGATCATGCGGGCCGCCGAAGCCGCCGGCCACGACGTCGACGACGCGGTGATGAGTGCGCTGGCGGCGCCCGCCGCCCCGGCGGCGCCCGCCGCTGCGTCCATGCCGCCCGCCCCGCGGGTGGTCGCCCAGGAGGTGGCTCGTGCCTGACCCGAACGGTTTCCTGCGCTACGACCGGCGGCTGCCCGCCCGCCGGCCGGTGCCGGTGCGGATCATGGACTGGCGCGAGGTGTACCCGCCGGCGGGCGAGGAGCTGATCCGCGAGCAGGCGACCCGCTGCATGGACTGCGGCATCCCGTTCTGCCACGACGGCTGCCCGCTGGGCAACCGCATCCCGGACTGGAACGACCTGGTCCGCACCGGCAACTGGGACGCCGCGGTGGAGTCGCTGCACGCCACCAACAACTTCCCGGAGTTCACCGGCCGGCTCTGCCCGGCGCCCTGCGAGGCGGCCTGCGTACTCGGCCTTGGCGGCCAGCAGCCGGTCACCATCAAGCAGGTCGAGGTGGAGATCGCCGACGCGGCGGTGGCCCGCGGCGGGTTGCGGCCGCGCCCGGTGCCGCCGCCGACCGGCCGTTCGGTCGCCGTGGTCGGCTCCGGCCCCGCCGGGCTCGCCGCCGCGCAGCAACTGGCCCGCGCCGGTCACGCGGTCACCGTGTACGAACGCGACGACGCCCTGGGCGGCCTGCTCCGGTACGGCATCCCGGACTTCAAGCTGGAGAAGCGCCACATCGACCGGCGGCTGGCGCAGCTGGCCGCGGAGGGGGTGCGCTTCCGGGCCGGGGTGAACGTCGGCGTCGACGTGACCGCCGAGCAGTTGCGCGCGGAGCACGACGCGGTGCTGCTGGCCTGCGGCGCCCTCGCCGGTCGGGACGCGCCGGAGACGCCGGGCCGGGCGCTGCGCGGTGTCCACCAGGCGATGGAGCATCTGGTCGCCGCCAACCGGGTGGTGGCCGCGGCGGGGGAGGGCCGGCCGGCCCTCGCCGTGCTCCCCGACGGCACGCCGATCGACGCGGCGGGCAGGCACGTCGTCATCATCGGTGGCGGCGACACCGCCGCGGACTGCCTGGGCGTCGCCCACCGGCAGGGCGCGGCCGGCGTGCACCAGCTCGACCTCTACCCGCAGCCGCCGCGCGGCCGGGACGAGGCCCGGGACCCGTGGCCGACCTGGCCGTGGATCCTGCGCGAGTACCCGGCGCACGAGGAGGGCGGGGAGCGGGTGTTCGCCGTCGCCGTGCAGGAGTTCGTCGACGACGGCACGGGCGCGGTGCGGGCGGTCCGCGTCGCCGAGGTGACCGTGGAGAAGCGGAACGGCCGGCGCATCGTCACCCCGCTGCCGGGCACCGAGCGCGAACTCCCGGCCGACCTGGTGCTGCTGGCGATCGGTTTCGACGGCACCGAGGAGCAGCCGCTGCTCGGCCAGCTCGGGGTGGTGCGCAACGCGCGCGGGGCGGTCGACGCCCGACCGGACTGGCGGACCGGGGTGGACGGCGTCTTCGTCGCCGGTGACATGCACCGGGGCGCGTCGCTGATCGTGTGGGCGATCGCCGAGGGCCGGGCAGCCGCCGCCGCGATCCACGCGTACCTGGGTGGCACGGGATCGCTGCCGGCTCCGGTGGACCCGGCCGCGCAGCCGCTGGCGGCCCGCTGACCGGGGCGGGCGGACCGGTCCCGGCGTAGGCGCGGCCGGGACCGGTCGGTGGACGCCGCCGCGGCCGTCGGGGGTGGCCCGACCGTCCGGGACGCTCGTCGAGCAGGTGCGGGATGCGCCCGCTCGACATTGTTTGGCGGACTGGCACCGGTTAGCCCGGTATCGCTGTGGTATTGCTTTTGCTCTCCTGCTGAGTACAATGCCCGGGCTCGCCCCCCGATGAACAGGCGTGACCAATTGTTCGGTCGATATTCTTGGACGTCCCGGCGCCCGTTTCGTCAATTGTTCATCGGTTGGCTGCCGGCGCCCGTGCGGCCGCCCGGGTGACCTGAACCGGGCTCGTGGCCGGTTGTCCGCCCGCCTACCGCCCGGTTGGTCGACGGTCGGCCACGTGCGGTGCGACTTCCCTGCTCGCGCGGGGTCGAGAGGGCTCCGGGAATCGCCACCGACGGCGGTCGACACCCGTCCCCGCGCCGTCTCGTAACGACTGGCTTCCCGGCCGGTAGGTACCCGGCGACCCCGACCGCCCGCCGGCTATCGGCTGCAGGTATTGCGTAAACGCCGTTGGGTGGCGGAATGTCAGAACCGTTGGACGAACCGCCCAACAAGTCGTACAACATCGATAAACGTAATAGTGATGCCGATTTACCGACGGTAATTGCCGCACCGGTGGTCCCAGGATGTGGAATGCAGCGGATTGGATCTTCCGACTCACGGGATTTTAGCTAATCTACATGTCCATCTTGTCATTGACGGTGAGCCTTTGTCCGGCTGACTACACAAAGTATGTGTGCAACTTGCAGACAGTCACGGCATTCCGGGACGGAGCATTAAGGGCGCCGCGCGTGGCGTCCGGCACGCGCAGCGGACGGCGTGTGCCCACTCGGGTACCCGACCGTTGACGGCAAGGAAGCTGGGGAGGCGCGGGTGTCGTTGCGTGTGTTGATCTGCGACGAGCGGACGTTGGTCAGTGATGGCCTACGAACACTTCTCGAGGGTGAGTCCGATGTCGAGGTCATCGGGGGGACCGGCAGCGGTGCGGAGGCGGTGGAGCTGGTCCGGGACAGCCAGCCGGACGTCCTGCTCACCGGCCTGCGCCTGAAGGACATGAGCGGCAGCGAGTTCCTCCAGCGACTCCGCGAGGGCGGGGCGGAGCCGCATCCGCCGGTCGTGGTGTACGCGTTGGGCGAGCTCGAGGACTCGATGGTCGATCTGGTCCGGGCGGGAGCCAACGGGCTGCTGGCGGAGGACGCCAGCAGGGAGGAGCTGCTCATCGCGATCCGGGCGGTGGCCAGCGGTCACGCCATGCTCGGCCCGCCGGTCGCACGGCGGATGCTGGACTGGTTCCGCAGCAGCAACGACCCGGTCGGGGTGCCCTACCCGGCGGTGGCCAACAACCTCACCGGGCGGGAGCGTGAGATCCTCCTGCTCACCGCACAGGGAATGTCGGCGGACGAGATCGCGCGCAAGCTGTTCATCAGCGTCGCGACGGTGCGGACACATCTCTACCGGCTGCGCTGCAAGCTGCAGCTGAAGGACCGTGCGCAGCTGGTGTCGTTCGCGTACCAGACCGGTCTGGCCCGGTCGTTCGACGCCCGGCCCTGACGCCGCCGTCCCCGGGCCGGCGAGCAGCCGACCCGGGGACGGCGGCCGGTCAGCCGGGCAGGGCGAGCGCCGCGCGGTGGCTTGCCGCCAGGGCCGTCTTCGCGGCGCCGCCACTGCCGCCGGTGAACGTGAACAGCCGGCCGGTGTCGCCGGCCGGGCGCAGCCGCAGCCCGCCGTGGTCCGCGTAGCAGTCGAACGACGCGACCGTCCCGTCCGCCGCCGGTTCCACCCCGAACCGTCGCCGTACCTCCCGCACCACCTGCCCGACCAGCGGCCGGTCGGGCGTCACCGCGTCCGGTGCGACATCCCACCGGTCGCAGGGCAGGCCGAACAGGAAGGTGCCGGCGTCCGCGGGGCGACCGTACAGGCCGGTCGTCTCGTCGACGAACGCGCCGAGGCCGGGTAGCCGCAGGCGGCAACGGGTGTACTGGATCTGCTTCGTGCGCAGAGCCGGCGCCGCCAGGCCGGACGCGGCCAGCAACGCCGGCGTCCAGGCACCGGCGGCGACCACCGTGACGTCCGCGGCCGTGGTCGCCCCGTCACGGGTACGTACCGAGCCGTCCGGTGCGACCCGGCACGCCGGCACGGCGCTGATCCGCGTTCCGCCGGACGCCAGGTCCGCCAGCACCCGGTCCCGCAACCGCGCGGGGGACAGGAACCCCGCCCGCCGCTCCAGTACCGCCACCACGCCGGCGGGCAACCGCCGGACCGGGAGCGCGCGGGCGAGGGCCGCGCCCTCCCGCAGCGCCACCGAGCCCGGCAGCAGCTCCTCGGCCCACCGCAGCGCCCGGGCGTCGGCAGGGCCCGGCAGCAGGTAGGCCGAGCCGATCTCCCGGTAGTCGCTCCAGCGGCGCAGCACCGGACTCGCGACCAGCTCGGCCATGCTCCGCGCGGCGGCCTCGGCCTCGTCCGGTCCGGCTTCGAAGGCGCGGACCAGTCCGCCGGACGCCCCGGTGGCGTCCGGCCGCGACGGACCGGTGACCAGGGTGAGCCGCGCCCCGGGCCGTAGGTGGCACAGCCGCCAGGCCAGCAGGGCCCCCGCGAGACCGGCGCCGACGACCGTGATCCGCATCGTCACCGTCCCCAGATCGCGGCCGCGCCGGCGCTGACCGCGCGTGCCTGGACCGCCCGGCGCAGGTCGTCGGTGAAGTCCACCACCCGCCGCCGCAGCGGCACCGGAAGCTCCCCGTGCGCCAGCAGCTTCTCCGCGGCGGCCAGCGTCGGAGCGCTGGCGGCGTAACGCGGGTAGAGGAAGCGCAGCAGCAGGTCCAGCACGAGGTCGCCGCGCAGCCGGGCGAGCGCCGGCGCCTCGGCGAAGAACCGGGCCACGTACGGAGCGGTCAGCTCGTCCTGCTCGGGCTGCCAGAAGCCCTCGGCCAGCGCCCACAGCCGGTAGCTGGACACCGAGGTGTCCCGGGTGATCGTCTCCCAGGCCGCCGCCTTCGCCGCCGCGTCGGGCCGGGCGGCGTGGCAGCGGGCGGCAGCGGCGGCGCTGTCACCGCCAGGGTCGGCGGCCAGCGCGCGGTCGATGCCCTCGGCGTCCAGCGCGCCGAGCACGGCCAGCCGGTGACGGATCCGCCACGCCAGCTCCGCCTCGACCACGAGGCCGGCGGGCGTGCCGGAGCCGGCCAGCCAACCGCTCAGCTCCGCCGCGTCGTCGCTGAAGTCGACGAGCGCCCGGAACAGGGTCACCTGCCGTTCGTCGCCGGGCGCGAGTGCGGCCAGGCGGCGGCGCAGCGCCGCCGCGACCGTCCGCATGGCCGCCGCCCGCCGGGTCGGGTGCAGGAACCGGTCCGCGACGTCGTTGCGCGCCTGCTCCAGCACCTCGGCGAGGATCGACAGCTCCGTCTCGACCGCCACCATCCGGGTCACCAGATCGAGGTGGGCGTCGGCCGGGAACGCGCCGTCGGCGACCGCGAGGAGCAGATTGCACCAGACCATCGCCCGGTTGATCGGGTCCAGCGTCGGCAGGACCGTGGGCAGCGCGGCCAGCGAGACCGGGTCGAACCGGATCTTGGCGTAGGTGAGGTCGCCGTCGTTGAGCAGCACGAACCGCGGCGCGGGCGCCCCGGCCAGCTCCGGAATCTCGGTGCGCGCGCCGTCGACCTGCGCGCGCACCCGGCGTACGCCGTCGCCGTCGTACAGGCCGATGTCGACGGTGTGCGGACGCAGCACCGGGTGACTGTCCGGCGCGGTCTGCCGGACCGCCGCCCGGACGATCCGACCGTCGGCCACCTCGATCTCCGAGTGCAGGGTGGTGACGTTCGCGGTGCGGAACCAGCGCCGCGCCCAGTCGTCGAGGTCCCTGCCGGTCGCCGCGGTCAGGGCCGAGAGGAAGTCCGCGAAGGTGGCTGTGCCGTGGGCGTGCCGGGCGAAGTACAACCGCAGCCCGGCCCGCAGGGCGTCGTCGCCGAGCCAGGTGGCCAGCTGGCGGATGACCGAGTGCCCCTTGAAGTAGGAGATCCGGTCGAGGTCCAGCAGGGCGCTCTGCACGTCCGCGCCGTCGATCGCCACCGGGTGGGTGGAGGGGCGCTGGTCGGCGACGTACGCCTGCCCCTTGCGCCGGGCGGCGAAGGTGGTCGGCGGCCCCGGGAAGCGGGTGGCCTCGCTGGTGATCCGGTGGGCCATGTAGTCGGCGAAGGCCTGGCCGAGCCACAGGTCGTCCCACCAGCCGCTGGTGACCAGGCCGGCCATCCACATCAGCGAGATGCCGTGCGCCAGGACGACGGCGCGGGTCTCCCGCTCGCTGTCGGTGGCGGTGGACCGGAACAGGTACTGCTCGCGCAGCAGGATGCAGCTCGGGTGGTCCAGTGACAGGACGCTGAACTCCGGTGCGAAGACCTGGTCGAGCTTGTCGTAGGGGTAGGGGACACCGAACAGGTCGCGGTAGGCGTCCAGGCACTGCCGGGTGATCTCGAAGAGTTCGTCGACGTCGCCCTTGAGGGCGTCGCCGAGCGAGTCACGGCAGTGCAGGCCCAGGCGTACGCCGTCGTGCTCGGCGTGGAAGGAACGGTAGGGGCCGGCGAGCACGGTGGTGAGGTAGCTCGCCTGCGGAGCGCTCTCGGCCAGCACCCACTGCTGCGGCCCGGTCCGGGTGGCCGGGCTGGTGCCGAGCACCTGCCAGTCGGCCGGGGTGCGCAGCCCGAAGGTGTACGGCGCCTTGAGATCCGGCTGGTCGAAGCAGGCGAACACCCGCGGCGCGTTGTCGACGTAGACGAACGCGTAGACGTACACCTGCCCGTCCGCCGGGTCGACGTACCGGTGCAGGCCCTCGCACTCGCGGGAGTACGCCATGTCCGCGTCGACGTCGAGCACGTTCTCCCCGGGACGGGGTTGGACCGGCAGGCGGCCGTCGTGCAGGGCCCCGGTGTCCACCGGCACGCCGTTGAGCCGTACCGCGTGCACCCGGTGCGGCTTGAGGTCCACGAAGGTCGGTAGGCCGGTGGAGTCGAAGGCGATCCGCGTCCGGGAGCGGAAGGTCTCGTCGTCGCCGGTCAGATCCAGCTCGACGTGGTACGACCGGACACGCAGGCTGCTGCTGCGCGCGGCGGCCTCGACGCGGGTCAAACTCGGCATCCCTGCCTCCTCGATAAAGGGGGTACGTCGGTCGAATCTTTCCGCTGCCCGGAAGGCCTGGCAATTGGCGTAGGATTTACGCCAGCCATTGACGGGATACGTCCCCGGCTGCAGGAAAGTGCTGGTGGAGCCCGCTTGAGAGCTGACAAGTGGGTGCCGGGGCGGGCCGGCGGGCGCGGGGCGGTAAACGTCGTTTGTAGGCGGTCAGCATTACATGGAAATGCGCGCCGGGGAGTATCGGCCGGGACGTCGTTGCGATTCCATGGAGAGATGATTGAGCGCATTGAGGCAGATCAGTTGATTCCCGGGCGGGGCGACCCGGTCGCCGATGCCGTGGTCGTCCTCGACGACGCGACGATCCGGTACGCCGGCCCGGCGGCGGGCGCACCCGACGTGCCGGAGGCGCGGCACAGCCGGGCGCACACCGTGATGCCCGGGCTGTGGGACGCGCACGTTCACTTCATGGGACTACGCTCCGCCGACGTCGGGATGCTGCCGCAGGAGCCGGTTGCCCTGCGTGCCGCCCGGACGGTCACCGACCTGCGGGCCGCGCTCGACGCCGGCGTCACCTCGGTCCGCGAGGTGGGCGGGCTGGGCCTCGACCTGGCCCGCGCCATCGAGGAGGGCACCGTCGTCGGCCCGTCGGTGTACGCCGCCGGCTGCGCCCTGTCCACCACCGGCGGCCACGGCGACCTGCACAGCTACCCGCTGGCCTGGATGAAGGACTTCGCCCGGCACGGCGGCGAGCTGCGGCTGGCCGACGGCGTGGCCGAGTGCGTGCGCGCGGTGCGCGAGCAGCTGCGCCGCAACGCCAAAGTGATCAAGGTCTACGCCTCCGGCGGCGTCCTGTCCGAGGTCGACCACCCCATCCACCAGCAGTTCACCGACGCGGAGCTGCGCGCGATCGTCGAGGTCGCCGGCCTCGCGGACCGGGTCGTCGCGGCGCACTGTCACGGCAAGCCCGGCATGATGGCCGCGATCGAGGCCGGCGTGCGCACCATCGAGCACGGCACCTTCCTCGACGAGGAGGTGGCGGCGGCGATGCGGGAGACGGGGGCGATCCTCGTCACCACCCGCACGATCATGCAGGAGCTGATCGACAGCCGCGCGGTGCCCCCGTACGCCCTGCGCAAGCTGGAGGCGATCGTGGACCGGCACGCCGAGGCGATCGCGATCGCCCAGGAGAACGGCGTCCGGATCGCCGCCGGCACCGACGTCGCCCTCACCGGCGCCGACCTGCCCGACTCGTGGGGCCGCAACGGCCGCGAGCTGCCGCTGCTGGCGGAGATCGGGTTCTCCCCGCTCGAGGCGATCGAGGCGGCCACGGCCGCGGCCCCGGCCACCCTCGGCCCGCAGGCGCCCCGCTCGGGTCAACTCGTCGAGGGCTACGACGCCGATGTCATCACCCTCGACGCCGACCCGCTTGCCGACATCGGCGTGCTGGCCAAGCCGGAGCACATCACCGGTGTCTGGAAGGCCGGACGCCGCGTCAAGTGACCGACGCCCGCCCACGTTCCACCGAAGGGAGTCCATGACCATGACCGACCGCAAACTGCTGGAGATCCGGCTGTTCCGCGTGCAGCCCGGTACGCGGGACGAGTTCGACCGGATCAGCCGCGAGGGCACGGTGCCGATGATGCGCCGGTACGGGTTCACCGTGCTCGCCTGCGGCCCGCTCGTCGACGACGAGGACGGCTACTACCTGGTCCGGGTCTTCGACTCGGTCCAGCAGCGACTGGAACTGTCCCAGCGGTTGTACGCGAGCCAGGAATGGCTCGACAACTACGAGCAGCCGGTGACGGCGATGATCGTCGACTATCGAAACGCGCTGCTGCCGGCGCACGACGCGGTGACCGCTCTGGTTCCGGGCGGCGCGGTAGGCTGAGCGGGTCGTGGGAGCCGACGGGGAAGGCCGTGGTCGATGGTCACCGCTGACGACGTGCGCGCTCTGGCGTTGGCGTTGCCGCGTACGCACGAGGCGCTCGTGCGGGACCGGGTCAAGTTCAAGGTCGGCCGGATCGTCTACCTGTCGATCGCACCGGACGAGACGACCATGGGGTTCGCCTTCCCCAAGGCGGAACGGGCCGCGTTGATCGAGGCCCAGCCGGACAGGTTCTTCATGCCGGTGCGCTCCGACGAACGGTACAACTGGGCCCAGGTGCGGCTCGCCGCACTGGAGCCCGACGAGCTCGACGAGTTGGTCCTCGACGCCTGGTGCATGGCGGTGCCCCGGGGGGTGGCGGCGGCCGAGCTGAGCCGGCGAGGGCTGGCGGCGCCCGACCGCCCGGCACCCGGCCGGAAGGGCGTCCGGTGAGCGACCCGGCCCGGCCGCCGCTGTCCGGCACGCCCCGGACCCGCCTGCGGCGCGGCCGGGAGAAGGGGCGGAGCCGGCGGGAGGACCTGCTCGACGTTCTCGCCGCCGGTTTCGTGTGCCATCTCGGGGTGGTCGTGGAGGGCGCACCGATGGTGGTTCCCACCGTCTACGGGTACGACGACACAAGCCTCTACCTGCACGGGTCGGTCGCCAGCCGGTCGCTGGCCGGTCCACCGGAGACGGTCTGCGTCACCGTCACGGTGCTCGACGGCATCGTCCTCGCCCGCTCGGTCTTCGAGCACTCCGTCAACTACCGCAGCGCGGTGATCTACGGCCGGCCGCGCGACGTCACGGACATCGGCGAGAAGATCGCGGCGCTACGGCTGCTGACCGAGCACGTCGCACCGGGGCAGTGGGACTACGCCCGGCAGCCCGATCGCCGGGAGCTGGCGGCCACCCGCCTGTGGGCGCTGTCCCTGGACGAGGCCTCGGTGAAGGTTCGCAGCGGCCCGCCGGACGACGCGGACAGCGCGGACGCCGTGCCCGGCCGGTGGGCCGGGGAGCTGCCGGTGCTCACCCGGTTCGGGGCGCCGGTGCCCGACCCGGCGCTGCCGGCCGGTACGCCGGTGCCCCCGCACGTCGCTCGCCGCGAGAGCACCCGGCCGGGGCGGGCCTGACGGTCAGACCGGCCCGGTGAGCTGGTCGGTGAGGTAGGCGAGCTTGGCGGCGTCGTCGCGTACCGAGCCGAGAAACACGTCCCATGCCTCGACCTCGTGCCGCACCACCCCCAGCTCCCACACGCAGCCGACCTCCACGTGCCCGGTGGAGCCGTGCCGGCGGAACGTCCCGCCGGCGGCCGGGTCGGCGACGTACACCGACTCCCACAGTTCGTTCGCGTGCCGCCAGGTGCAGACGTCCAGGTAGTACACGTCGCCGTCGCACCGGTGCAGGATGGCGAACCCGAGCGCCCCGGAGAGGTCCAGCCCGCCCTCGGCGGCCTGCCGCCGGATGAAGTCGCGGGCGGCCGCGCGCACGGTGACCGGGACGCTCTCCCCGGCACCGTGCACGTCGTACCACTTCAGGCAGGCGTCGTCGAGCAACAGGGGCGGCCCCGGCTCGGCCCGCTTCGGCCGGTGACGGTAGTCGGCGGGCACCCCGCCCAGGGCCGGAAGTCGGGAGGCCAGCTCAGTCACGCTTATCGATCCTACTGCAGCCCGCCGGTGTCCGTGTCGTGGTCACCGCCGGGTCAACTCCATCACCCAGTTCGTCTCCCACCGACGGCCACCGTCGACTGAGAACGCCTGCCGCCAGCGGGCCGAGCCGGCCGTGATCCGGTCCCAGACGAAGCGGACCCGGACCGGCACGCCGGCCTCGGTGTCGTCACCGAAGAACCGGCCCACTCCGTCGGTGAACGCGCCCACCACGGGCGGGAACAGCACCCCGCTGGCGTCGGTCGTCCAGTGCAGTCGCCACTGCCGGCGCTCGGGATCGAACAGCCGCAGCGTCAGCCCGCGGACCCCGAGCGTCGGGAAGGCGATCTCGTCGACGTTTGCGGCTCCGCCGAACAGCGGCCGGCAGGCGGCGCTCGCCGCGAACTCGTCCCAGTCCGCGCTGCCGACCAGGCGGCGCCGCAGCCGGCGGTTGTGCACGTGCCAGTCGCCGAAGAGAAAGTCGAAGTCCCCGGTCCCGGTCATCGGCGGATTCCGCCTTCGGCGTAGTGCACGGCCTTGGCCGCCGTCTCCAGGGCGGCCCGGCACTCCTGCACGGTGTCGGCCACCGCGGTGACGTACGCGATCCGGCCCCACACCGTGCCCTTCGGCGGTGGCGAGACCACCTGGCCGGGTTCCACAAGGGTCACCGCCCGGTCCACCGCCTCCGGCAGGTGCGCGCGGTCGATCGTCACCGACCCGATCGTGGTGTCGTCGGTGTCGACGTAGAAGAAGCTCACCCCGGCCACCCGCCGCCGGTCGGGCGTGGTCCCGGGTGGAGCGCCGCACGCGGCCGCGGCCGCGATCAGGCCCGGGTCCAGGCCGGTCGCCAGCATCCCGAGGTACGGGATCATGTCGCCGCCCAGCCGCCCGTTGACCTCGATCAGGCGGGGGCCGTCCTCGCACAGCATGTACTCCGTGTGCGTGCAGCCGTCCCGGAAACCAAGGCCGGCATGCGTGCGCTGGAGCAGATCGCGGAACGCGTCGTCGTGCAGCAACGGGTCGGCCGCGTCCACCAGATGGCCCACCTCCTCGGCGTACGGCGGGTAGCCCACGATCTTGCGGGCGACGAACAGTGGAACCACCCGACCGTCGGTCACCACCGCGTCGACGCTGATCTCCTCCCCGGTGACGCACTCCTCGACCAGGACCGGCGCGTCAGTGCTGTAGTGGACCGGGTCCGGCGCGGTGGTGTCCCGGGTGAACGGGAAGTACCGGCGCAGCCCGTCGGGGTCCTCGACCCGGACCACGCCGAGGCTGGCGCCGAGCCCGCGGGGCTTGAGGACGACCGGGTACCCGATCATGTCGGCCGCCACGAGCGCCTCCCGCTCGGTGCGCACCGGCACCGAGCGCGGCTGCGGCACGCCGGCCGCGTCGAGCGCCTCCCGGGTCTGTGCCTTGTCCCGCAGCCGCCAGACCACCATCGGGTCACCGTTGCGGCAGCCCAGCTCCTCGGCGACGTAGGAGGTGGCGTGGATGCGCCCCTCGTCCCAGCAGAGCACACCGGCGAACGGCGTCTGCGCGTGCAGCCGCCGGGCGGCTGTCGCCATCGCGAGGCCGTCGATTGTGGAGTCGAGGACGGTCCAGCCGTCGAGGTGGGGACGTTCCCAGGTGGGCTCGGCGGTGTGGAAGAGGTGGACCCGGTACCGGGTGGCGATCGAGGAGAGCAGGTACTCCCGGTACGGCTGCATGCCGCTGGCCACCAGCAGCAGCCGCGGACGGTCGTCGGTCGTGTGCATTGTCACTCCTGACGGGCGAGGATCAGCGAAGGACTTCGGCGCGGCGGCGCTCCGCCGTCGTGGTGGGCAGGCGGGCGGCGGCGTACCGCAGGCAGGGCGGTGCCATCACCGAGGTGACGATGGCGACCAGGACGATGACGGTGAACATGGCGGTGTCGAGCACACCGAGGCGCAGGCCGACCATGGCGACGATGACCTCGATGACGCCCCGCGCGTTGAGACCGGCGCCGAGGGCCAGCCCTTCCCAGTGGCCCAGCCGGGCGATCCGGGCGCCGGCGTAGGCGCCGCCGAACTTGCCCACGATGGCCACGGCGAGCACCAGCAGGGCGACGCCGAGAACGGCGGGCCGAGCCAGCGCGGTCAGATCGATCCGGAGCCCGACGGTGGCGAAGAACAGCGGTGCCAGCACGCTCAGCACGAACGCCCGTAGCGGTGCCAGCGCGGACCGGTCGAGGTCCCGGCAACTGCCGATGACCAGGCCCGCGACGAAGGCGCCGAAGACCGGCTCGATGTGCAGGGCATGGGTGGCCGCGGCGAACAGCAGGACAAGCACCACGACCGTGGCGGCGAGCGGGCCCGGCTCCCCGGCGCGCTGCGTCCGCCGCAGCACCGCGTTGATGACCGGTCGACACAGCACGGCGGCGAGCACGACCAGGGCGACGCTCGTGGCCGCGAGAGCCACGTCACCGCCGCCCAGGCTGCCCACCGCGAGCGCCGAGGCGACGGAGAGCAGCAGCCAGCCCACCACGTCGTCCACGATGGCCGCGCTCATGATGAGGTGGCCGATGTCGCGGTGCAGGAGCCGCATCTCCCACAGCGTCTTGGCGATCACCGGGATGGCGCTCACGCACATCGCCACCCCGAGGAAGAGCGCGAACACCGGCCGCTCGACGCCGGCGGGCCGCAGGCCGTCCGGCAGGGCGAGCCCCAGCCCGACGCCGAGCGCGAGCGGGACGACGAGGCCGCCGGTGCTGACCCACGCGGCGCCGGTGCCGCCGCGGCGCAACTGGCCGACGTCCAGGTACATTCCGGTGACGCCGACCAGCAGCAGGACACCGAGCTGGCCCACCGCGTCCAGCAGGTGCAACTGCTCGGCCTGCGGAGGCAGCAGCCACCCGGAGAAGGCCGGCGCGGCGGCGCCCAGCACGGACGGGCCGAGCAGGACTCCGGCCGCCAGCTCGCCGACCAGCGCCGGCATGCCGAGCCGGACGGCGACGCGGCCGAGCAGGATCGCCACCCCCAGCAGCAGGCCCACCTGGAGCAGGAAGAGCAGGAGTTGATGGGTGCCGAGCGGTGCCACCGGTGTGACCACCAGGAATCCTTTCGGTCGGGACCGCGGGAGGCGGCCGGAGGAGGCCGCGGTGGCGCAATGCCACCGCGGCGGGTGCGACGTCCACCGGTGGTCAGTGGTCGACGTAGTACCAGTTCTCCGGATTGATCATTCCGAACGGGTTGATCGGCTCGAATCCCCGCAGGTCGCTGGAGACCTCGAACAGGCGGATGGGGAAGTTCGGGGTGAAGATGACCGGGACCTGCTCGGCGATGTGGTCCTGGTACTCGTACAGCGCCTCGAGGTCGTCACTGGTCACCGTGCGCTCGATGAGCGCGTCGGTCACCGGGTCGCTCCAGTGGCCGAAGTTCCCGCCGGCGTCGGTGCCGAAGAGGATCTCGCCGGTCGGGTGGTGGTACGCCCAACCGCCGTTCCAGCAGCACATCTCCCACAAGCAGGGGTTGTCCGGCCCCGGTACGCAGGGGGCGTCCTCGGCGACCAGGATCGAGCCGTACACCTCCTCCAGGCGGATCTCGATACCGGCGGTCGCGGCGTCCCGCTGGAACTTCGTCATCAGGCGGGTCAGCGCCGGCCGGCCCTCCACGTACCGCAGCAGCACGCTGAGCCGGGTGCCGGCGGGGATGCCGGCGCCGGCCTCACCGGGGCCGGTTCCCGGCCGGACGCACACCGCCGGGGTGGTGCTGGTGTCCCAGCCGTTCTCCGCCAGCAGGCGGCGGGCCCGCTCCGGGTCGAAGGGCAGCGGCCACGCGCCGGCACGCTGCCGCGGCGAGACCAGGTCGGTCGCCGGCACCATCGGAACCGGTCCGTTCTGGCGGTACGCGTATCCGTGGTAGATGTCGCGGACCGCGGAGTCCTGATCCAGCGTGCACTGCAGTGCCTGGCGGAAGTAGGTCTGGGCGAAGATCCGCCCGGCGACGGTCGGGTTGTTGTAGTTGAGGCAGAAGTACCGGATGCAGAAGGCGACCTGGGGCACCAGGCGGTAGTCCGGGGCGAGCGGGTTGGCCCCGCCGCGGGTGGGGTCGTCGGTCGGTTCGGTGGTGAAGCTCAACGGCAGGTAGCCGACCTGGATGGCGTCCGGGCCGCGCGGGCCGGCCTGCAGCATCCGGTACTCCTCGTCGTCGGACGTCGTCGGGACCTGTCGGAACTCGTCCAGGTACGGCTTGTTGGGCCCGGAGTAGTGCTGGTTCGGCACGAACGTGACGATCCCGTCGAGGGTGTAGCTCTTCAGCCGCCACGGACCGCTGACGACGCTCCAGATCGGGCTGTCCGCCCAGCGCGTGCGGTGCTCGTTGGTCTCCGCCACGATGTCGCCCTGCTCGGCCATCAGGTAGTCGTAGACCGCGGGCACGTCGGCCAGGTCACCGGAGGCGTTGGCCGGCCCGTCGGCGGTGCGGTCCCACGCCCTCGGCAGCGGGGTGATGGTGCTGAGCTGGTTCATCAGCACCCACTTGCGGGAGTACGGCTTGTCGAACGTGAACCAGACGGTGTCCTCCCCGTCCTTGCCGTAGCCGGTGCAGTTGTCGGGGAAGTAGCCCGGTACGTACTCGCCGTACCGGTCGCCCTTGACCTTCATCAGGTTCACCCAGAACAGCACGTTGTCCGCGCACAGCGTCTCGCCGTTGGACCACTTCCACGGCTTGACCCGGATGCGGACGGTCAGCCCGTCCTCGCTCCACTGCGGCGGCTCGCCGATGCTCTGCTCGTAGTCCACGTCCGGCGAACCCTTGCTGCCGAAGTAGTACAGCGGGCGGTACATCAGCATCTGGAACTCGTAGATGTTGCGGGTGCCCATCCGTTCGGCGGGCGTGAAGGGGAAGATCACGGCCGGCGGGAATCCGGGCGCGCAGGCCCAGGTCACCGTGCCGCCCCGGCGCGGGCGTTCGCCCGCGTCGGTGAGGACGGGCAGGGACGAGGTCATCGGTGTGCTCCTCGGGTCGTGAGGGAGGGGTCGGCCGCGGGGATCTCCTCGATCCGAGAGACGCCGCTGTCGGCGTGCGCTCCGAACCGCTGCCACACCTCGTGCAGCAGGATGCGGCCGTCGGGCAGGATCTCCGGGGTGCTGTGACACTGGCCGGAGACGATCCGGCCGTCGTCCAGGACCATGCAGTAGGCGAAGTCGAGGGAACCGTCCGGCCGGCAGCGCCCGGCGAGCGTGCCGCGGCGGGCGTGACCGCCGGTGAACTCGCCCCAGAGCAGGTCGTCGTCCTGGTAGTAGTGGGCGACCCGGGTGTGTTCGCCGGTGCCGTCGGCCACCGGCCGGAACCGCCGACCGTGGTAGCTGATCGGGCGAGCGCTCACCGGTCCCGCACCTCCAGCGTGCAGCACTTGGCGCCGCCGCCGGACTTGAGCAGCTCCGACAGGTCGACGCCGATGGGCACGTAGCCGCGGCGGGCCAGCCGGTCGGCGAGCCCGACCGCCTGCGCGGACAGCACCACGTGGCGGCCGTCGGAGACGGCGTTGAGGCCGAAGACGAGCGCGTCCTCCTCGGTGGCGGTGACCGCGTCCGGGTAGAGCTCGGCCAGGAGTTCGCGACTGCGCCCGGAGAACGCCTCCGGGTAGTACATGATCTCGTCGTCGGTGAGCACCGCCAGCGCGGTGTCCAGGTGGTAGAAGCGGGGGTCGACGAGTTCCAGGCCCACCACCGGGCGGCCCAGCACCCGTTCCGCCTCGGCGTGCGCCGCGGGGGCGGTGCGGAATCCGCTGCCGGCCAGGATCCGCGTGCCGGTGACCAGGTAGTCGCCCTCGCCCTCGTTGACGTGTGCCGCCTCGTGCACCTGGTAACCGCGGTCCCGGAACCAGGACGCGTACGCGGGGGCCTCGGCGGCGCGTTGCGGGTGCCGGAACCGGGCCGCGAGCACCCGGCCGTCGACGACGGTGGCGCCGTTGGCGGCGAAGACCATGTCCGGCAACCCCGGTTCGGGGTCGATCAGGTCCACCCGGTGGCCGAGGCCGACGAGCAGGCTGCGCAGCCGCTCCCACTGGGCGACCGCCAGCGCGGCGTCGGTGGGTTTCTCCGGCTCCATCCACGGGTTGATCGAGTACGTCACGTCGAAGTGGGTCGGCGGGCACATCAGGTACCGGCGTGGCCGGAAACCCTGGGCCGGAGCCGGGACGGTGGGTGCGGACATGGGCGCTCCTTGACGGTGTGGACGAGGGGTCAGCTCCGGCTCCGGCGGGGAGCCGGAACCGGAGCCGGCTGCGGACCCGGCGGACGGCGCCGCGGAGTCAGCGGGCGAACTGGACGTCGATCCGGGAGGCGAAGTCGTTCATGGTGGACATGGCCTCCTCCTCGGAGCTGCCGGTGGTGCCGAGGAAGCCGAGGATGGTGTTGCCGTTGGGCGGCCGGCGGATCAGGTCTCCCGGCCTCGCCGTGATCTTCAACAGGAAGACCTTGTCGGATCCGCTGACCTCCGGCGGCACGTCCACCCGCTCGACGACGCCCTCGTCGCAGATGAGGCACATCGCGGCGATGTGGGTGCCGGTCGGCCGGTAGTGCCGCACCACCGGCTTGACGCCGCGTCCCACGTCGACGACCGCACGGATGGGGTCGTACCCGGCGGTCAACCGGGCGATCAGGTCCAGCCCGCCGCCGCCCACCCGGGCGGCGATCTCCAGCAGGTGCGGCTCGCCGTTGTGGAACCGCACCTCGGCGTGCATGACGCTGCGGTGCAGGCCCTGGGCCCGGGCGGCGTCGGCCACCACCCGGTGCACCTTCGCCAGGTCCTCCGGGGGCAGGGACGTGGGCGCGTGGTGGACGTCGTCGTCGAACGTGCTCCCCTCGACGGTGACCCGGTCGACGACCGAGCCGAGGTACAGCTCGTCGTCCCAGGCCAGCGCCTCGATCAGGTACTCACGTCCGGCCAGGAACGACTCGACGAGCAGGCCCTGCGGGCCGAGGTCGATCCCGTCGGCCTCGGAGGTCGCCCAGAACATGTCGCGGATCCCCGCGGCGGCCTGCGCGTACCGCCGCGCCATCTCGCCGGGATCGTCGATCCGGAAGACGAAGTGGCTGCCGGCGCCCATCGTCGGCTTCAGGATCACCGGGTAGCCGAACGCGGCGCCGGCCGCGAGCGCCTCGTCGACCGACTCGACCAGGCGATACCCGGGAACGGGCACCCCGGCCTGCCGGTAAGCCTCCCGCATCAGGTACTTGTTGCGGCTGCGGACCGCCGCGTCGACCGGGATGCCGGGCAGGCCGAGGGCCTCGGCGACCGCGGCGACCGTGATGACGGCCGACTCGGAGAACGTGATCACGCCGTCGAAGTGCTCCTCGGCGTGCCACTGGCGGGCCTGCGCGATGATGTCGTCGATCTTCTTCGAGCCGACCAGGCGGTACCGCTCCGGCGGCCAGAAGTCGGGGGTGCCCTCGCCGTTGAGCACGTACAGGTCGACACCGAACGCCTCGACCTGTCGGTAGCGGGAGATGTAGTAGGACAGGTACTGCTGGGTCTCGATGGTGAGCAGTTTCATCAGGCTCTCCGGGTCAGGGTGGGGTACGGGTCACGACACCGGCAGGCGTCGGTCGCGCCGGGCGCCGACTCCGGCCAGCGGCGGCAGGCGCAGCGCCGCGACGGTCTCCGGTGCGGCGGCGGGATCCGGACCGCCCCACCCGTCGCCGTGGGCGATCGCGGCGGTGTCGATCAGCAACGGGGCCGCGCCGGCGATCAGAGCGCGGACCTGTACCACGAGGTCGCCGACGCCGGCGGTGCCGGCCAGCGACTCCGCCTCGGCGGCGAGCCGCCCGACCTGCGTGCCGAGCGTGTCCGCGAGCTGCCCGAGGCTGAACGCCGGCAGCTCGTACCAGGTGCGGAAACGGTCGGCGATCGTGGTGGCACGGCGCCGGCCCTCCGCGCTGGCGGGCAGCCGGTCCGGTACGCCCGCGGCGTCGAGCACCCCGTCGAGGGCGCGGGACAGCCGGTTCCACGGGTCGACCAGCCGGTTCTGCACGATCGACGGCAGCGCCGCCCGGTCGAACGTGGTGCGCTGGTACTCGGGGGCGGTCAGCGCCAGGTAGAAGCGCAGCAGATCCCGAGGCACGTCGGCGAGCACCTCGTGCCCCCGTACCAGGTGGTTGCGGCTGGTGGAGAACTTCGCGCCGGCCAGCTCGTAGAACTCGTTGCAGACGTTCGCCGAGGGCAGCACGTAGCGGTCGCCGTGCGCCATCAGCATCACCAGGTCGACCAGGCCCCAGTGGTACACGTTGTCGTAGCCGTGGAAGTAGACGAGCTCGGTGTCCGTCGCGGCCCGCCAGTGGGCGTCGACCTCGTCCGCCGCGGCGGTGCTCCGCGACCGGGACCACCAGGTGCTGTAGATCGAGGCGGGCATCGCCTCGATCCACGGGTAGAGGATCTGCCCCGGCGTCTCCGGGAACGGCGCCGGGATCCCCCAGGTTCCCGGCACCGTCACCGGGATGTCCGAGAGCGGTCCGGCGAGCAGTTCCGCGATGAGCTGCCGGGCGTGCGGACGCCACCCGGGCGTGTGCCGTGCGTAGTACTCGGTGAGCCGGTCCCGGTAGCCCTCCGTGGGCAGGACGAGGATCTCGACCTCCCGCGGCTCCACCGGATCGTCCGGGTCGAGGCTGTACCGGACGTCCAGCAGCTCGTCGAAGGTGTTCGGGTGCCCGCACGCCTCGCAGGCCCCGCCGGAGCTCTCCGACAGGCAGGTCGGGCAGGTACCCGAGAGCAGGCCGTCGTAGAGGTGGACGCCGGCGTTGCGGGCGTACGGCAGCCGGACCCGGCGCCGCCGCAGCCGGCCGGCGGCGTGCAGCGCGGAGACGAAATCGACGACCGTCCGCCGGTAGGTGTCGCCGATCGGCGGCAGCCCGCCGGTGGAGATCCCGAGCGCGTCCAGCGACCGCGCTATCGCCGCGGTGGAGGTGGCGGCGAGGTGCTGCGGCGGCACGCCCTGCCGCCGCGCGGTGGCCAGCACGTAGCTCTGGCTGTCGTCGGTGCAGGTCGTGTAGACGACCGGCCGGCCGGTGGAGCGCAGGTGCCGGGCGTACACGTCGGCGGCCAGGTACGGCCCGGCGAGGTGGCCCAGGTGCAGGTCGCCGTTGGGGGTCGGGGTCGCGGCGACGATGACGGCCGGGCGCCGCGGGTCAGCCGGCACGGCCGTCCTCCTCGTGCCGTGCCGAGAACCGCTCGGCGAGGTCCGCGTCCCACCACACGGCGTACATCTGGAACTCCGTTCCGGACGTGTTGACGACCTGGTGGCGGCTGCCCGGCGGCAGGTAGACGACGTCGCCGGCGGCGAACGGCTTGCGGACACCGTCGCTGATGATCTCGGCGCGGCCGGTCATCGCGATCCAGATCTCGTACTCGTGATGGCCGTGCTCGCCCGAGGAGACGCCGGGCGGGACGACACACCAGGACCCCTCGAACGGGGCGTTGACCACCGGCCACGGCATCAGCCGCTGGGCCCGCAGGTTGTTGTCGAGCTTCAGGTTGGCGCGGTCGAGGGAGCGAATGTCCATCGGGATCCTCCGCAGGGGTCAGCGCGCGGCGAGCGCGGCCGGTCGCTCGGCGGTGGTGCCGAGCAGGTGGGTGAGCAGATCGGTGACGATCTCCTCGCTGCGCGCCGCGAGGACGCTGAGCAGCGAGTCGGCGATGCCGTGCGTGCCTTCGTTGACGCCCTGCAGGTAGCAGGCGGCGTTGACGTGCGGCGGGAGGTTCATCCGGTAGTCCCGGTTGACCGTCACCTCGCCGACGTCGACCGACGCCGCGAGGTCCTGGACGAAGCGCGGCATGCCGCGGACGAACCCGGTGCCGAGCATGACGATGTCGCAGCGCAGCTCGCTGCTGTCCCCGGTGCGCCGGTCGGCCAGGGTCAGCACGATCTCGTCACCGTCCATCGTCGCCTCGGCGACCTCGGACATCGTGACCATCCGGATACGCTGCCGGTCGGTCAGCCGCTGCAGGTAGATCTCCCGGTAGAGCATGTCCAGCGTGGCCGGCGCGAGACCGGAGTAGTTGGTCCGGTGCATCTCCCGCAGCAGCTGGTCCCGGGCCTCCGGGCGGGCGGCGTGGAACTTGTCCACGAACGACGGGTAGAACAGCTCGTTCGTGAACTTGCTGCTCTCGTAGCAGTTGAGCCCGATGGAGCGCATCACCATCGTGCAGGTGGCCCGCGGGAAGCGCTCGTGCGTCGCCCACAGCATCTCCGCGGCGCTCTGCGCCCCACCGACCACCACGATCCGGTGCGCCGCCGAAGGATCGAGGTCCTCGACCCGCCAGGAGTACTCGGTGCTGTGGATGACCCGCTCCCGGGCCAGGCCGGCGAACTCCGCCGGGATGTGCGCGTCCCGGCCCGCGCCGAGCACCAGCGCCCGGCAGACGACGCGGCTGCCGTCGGCGAACGACACCGACCAGCGGTCCACCGCACCCTGCTCGTCGCGCAGCGGCTCGACCCCCACGCACCGGCGGCCGTAGTCGATCCGGACCTGCCGCAGGTGCTCGGCCACCCAGGCGAGGTAGTGCGAGATCTCCAGCCGGTACGGCGTGAAGCTGCCGAGGTTGATGAAGTCGTCGAGCCGGTGCACGGCGTGCAGGTAGTTGACGAACGAGTACTCGCTGCGCGGGTTGCGCAGGGTCACCAGGTCCTTGAGGAACGAGACCTGGCTCTGCGTCCAGGGCAGCAGCATCCCGCGCTGCCAGACCACGCTGTCGTACTGCTCGACGACGAGCGTGTCGGCGGCGACCTCGGGCGCGAGTTCCTCCAGGGCGACGGCCAGGGCCAGGTTGGCCGGGCCGGCGCCGACGGCCAGCAGGGTCACTTCGTCGGATTGCACGAAACCTCCAGGTGGGAGAGCTGTTCGGTCACCGCGTCGGGGCCGGACGGGACTGCGCCACGAGATCGACCATGTCGTCGACCGTCCGCGCCGCGTGGAACGACCTGAGATCGAGAGTCACCGCGAATTCGGACTCCAGTTGTGCCAGCGCTTCCAGGGACGCGAGGCTGTCCCATTCATGGGCGGCGAGAATCGGATTCTCGTCCAGTGCGCCGACCGGTTCGTCGAGCACCTCAGCGACAATTCGGCGTACTCCGTCGGCGATTTCTTCCCGTTCGTTCACGGCAGCTACTGCTCCTTCGTGGTGATCCAGTCGGGGGTGGGGTCCTCGGTGCCGTCCAGGTCGAGGCGGAACCGTTCCCCGGTGACCGCGGCGAACCCGGACGTGGTCCAGAAATCGCGGGCGGCGCCGTTCTTCGTCGTCGGCACGTAGCGCCCCTCGACCGCCCGCGCGCCCGCCGCGCGGGCCTGCCGGACCAGCCAGCCGGCGATCGCCAGCTCGACGCCCCGGCCCAGCACCCGGCAGCTGAGGACGAGGTTGAGCACCTCCCACGTCGGGTCTCCACGGCGCACCCACAGCGCGCCGACGATGCCCTCGTCGCCGAAGCGGTCGACGACGGAGCAGGACGCGACCAGGTGGCCGTCGTCGGCGGCCATCGCCGACGTCTCGGCCTGGTCGAACCGGACGCCGGTCAGGTTGAACTGGTTGGTGCGGGCGGCCAGCTGCGCGATCCGGGCCACCGTGTACCGGTTGGCCGGCTCGACGGTGAGCTGGATGTCGAGGGCCCGCAGGTAGGCGTGCGACGAGTCGAAACCGGCGGAGAAGGTGCTGCGGTCCGCGCGTCCCCGGTACATCTGCGGGCGGCGGCGGTCGGTTTCGGTCAGCTCCAGCGTGTCGAACCATCCCGGCTCGAGCAGGGTGCGGACCAGCCGGGCCGGGTCGCCGTCGGCGGGCAGGACCGCCACCTCCGGCAGCGCACCGGCCACCTGGCCGCGCTCGAACGGCGAGTCGTCCAGGAACACCACCGAGCCGGTGGACAGCCCCAGGTGCGTGGCCGCCTCCCGGAGGTTCTCCGCCTTCGACGACCAGTTGACCGCCGTGTAGGAGAACGCGTCCGGCCGCAGCAGCACCTCCGGGTGCCCGGTCAGCGCGTCGGTCACCGTGGCCGCGTCGTTCTTGCTTGTCAGCACCAGGATCACGCCCTGCTCCCGGAGGCGTTGCGCCGCCAGTTGCAACTGCCGGTAGGCGTTGCCCGGGTAGAGCCCGCCGAGGGCGATCCCCTCGACGCCGACCTCGCCGAGCACCCCGCCCCACAGCGTGTTGTCCAGGTCCAGCGCCAGCACCTTGCGGGACAGCCCCGCCCGGGCCTGGGCGGCGCGCCGCACTTCGTGCGCCAGGCGGGCCAGCGCGGCGTCGGTGTACGGCAGGTCGCCGTACCGGTGCAGCCGGTCGTCGCGGACCGCGGACGGGGTGTCCGCCAGCGCGCCGACCAGGTCCACCGTGAGCACCTGCGGGTGCTTGTGGGACAGCTCCAGCAGGGTCGCGTTCAGCCGGTGCCACAGGGCGGTCACCGCGGCCCGGTCCCGCCACGCGAGGAACGTGTCGCGTACCTCGGCCGGCAGCGGCACCGTGTGCAGCACCAGCGACGCCGTCGTGCCGGCGGCCCCGGACGACACCGCGGCGCAGAAGTCCGCCAGCCGCCGCTGCACCTGCCCGGTGAAGTCGTCGACGTCGGCGGCGGACCACCGGTCCGGCAGGAACACCGACTCGTCGAGCAGCAGCACCACCAGCTCCGGGTCGCCCACGCCGAACTCGCCGGTGGCCAGGGCCAGGTCGAACGATCCGTAGTCGGCCACCCGCAGCGCCGGGGCGAGGCCGGCGGCGACCAGGCTCGCCCGCAGCAGGTCGGTGAACGGCCCCACGGTGAACGGGGCGAGCACACCGACCCGGATCGGGCGCAGCTCGTCACCGGTCAGTCCCGGCCGGTCGAGCAACCGGCCCACCCGGCGCAGCAGCACCGGGTCGCGTTCCCGCACCAGCCGGGCGCGTACGCGGGGGTCCGGGTACCGGCCGGCGCGTACCGCCTCGCGGACCCCGGACCACAGGTCCAGCTCGTCGGCCGCCAGCGCGACGGCCTGCTCCGCGGCGGTCATCAGATCCGCACCAGCGTGCAGTACCAGCGCATCCCGATCGAGATGCCGGCCAGCGCCACGACGTCGCCGTCGGCGAGGTCGGCGCGTTCCAGGTGCTGGCCGAGGCTGACGAGCTGGTCGGCGGCGCCCATGTGGCCGTGCGCCACGGCGAGCGGCGCGTTGGTGCGCTCGCGCGGGAGGCCGAAGGGCGCGGCGATGTCGTCGATCGCCTCCGGGCTGTCGTTGATGTAGATGACGTGGGCCACCTCGTCGCGGCCGATGCCGGCGCGCCGGCACGCCCCCTCGATCACGTCCACCACGCGGGCGTTGAGAACGTCGACGAACTCCCGCAGCCGCCGGGGGTCCTTGGCGAAGTGCGCCTGCACCCGCTCGTGCCCGGCCGGCGCGGTCCGGCTGGTCCAGCCGGGCGGGGGCACCGGGGCCACCGCGCCGCCGTAGTCGGTACGGAACCAGTCGCACAGGTCGGGGTCGGTGAACTGGTCGGTGGCCAGCCAGCGGTTGCGCGGGTGACCGCGGCGCAGCACCGCGGCGACCGCGCCGTCGCTGTGCACCGCGTTGTTGACCTTCATCCGGTTGCGGTGGAACTCGCTGACCCGGTTGACGGCGACGAACAGCACCGTGTCGAGTTCCGGCTGGACGGCCATCAGGCCGGCGACGACGCCGAGCCCGGTGACGCCCGACGCGCACCCCTCGTTGAGCAGCAGGGTCTGCGCCCGGGCCCGGCCGAGCTTGCGGGCCAGCGCCGCCGAGGAGTCCCAGTGCGGGTACTCCGGCATCTCGGAGGTGGCCAGCACGATCAGGTCCACGTCGTCGGCGGCGAGGTCGACCTCGGCGAGGGCCTTGCGGGCGGCGTCGGCGGCGAGGTCCGTCGCGGTGACCCCCTCCGGGGCCCGGTGGAAGGTGTGGTAGCCCCACCGGAGCACCCGCTCGGGGTCGTCGACGTAGTCACCGGCGACCCGGGCCACCTCCTGGTCGTCGCCGAACGCGTACCCGAAGCCCTGAATTCCGAACTGGACTGGATTCGGACTCATCTCGTTCCTTCCGGATGTCGTCCGGCGACGGATAACGCCGGAGGGACCCAGGTCTACCGGTGGCGATCGAGGACACACAACGGAGCGGCGTCGAATTCAGCCGGATCCGCACGGGCATTCCCCCTCATCGTTCAAAGCGCGGTACGGCGCGCCGGGCGCCGCATTGTTCGTTGTCCGGAACGGCCCGCTCCGGGCGTAAGCGGAAGCGGTATTCCGCGGCGCGGAAAATCAACCGCAGCGCTACGGCCACAACCTCGACCCGAAAAGCCGGCGTCCCTAGACTCGACATCCATGCATGTCATCGCGCCCACAGTGAAGGAACTCCGCGCGGCGGTGGACCGCTTCGTCGGCGACGCCGGCCCGGACCGGTCCTGGCTGCGCCTGCAGGAGCAGACGGCTCCGGCGATCGACCTGGCGGTGCCCGGACACCGCCGCGCGACGCTTGTGTGGTTGAACGCCTGGGGCTGCCGGCTGCGCTACCCGCGCCCGGGGGAGGAGGACCCGTACGACAGCGGCCTCGCCGGATGGTGGGGCCGGTGGGGCGACCGGCTGCCACCCGCCGGCACCACGCTGGTGGCCCTGCCGGAGGAGAGCATCCCGGCCCTGGGCGCGGCGTTCGCGGACCTGGCGGGAATCCGGGTGGGCGCCGGACCGCGCGGCCGGTCGCTCGGCCCGACCGCCGCCAGCAAGCTCCTGTACGCGCTGCGCCCGGCCGCGCTGCCGCCGTGGGACGAGGCGATCGCCCGGATCCTGCACGGCCGCCGGGACGGCGACGGTTACGCCGCGCACCTGCGGCTCGGGCGTGAGTGGGCGGCCCGGCTGCTGGCGGAGGCCGGCGACGAGCGGGCGCTCGCCGACACGCTCGGACGCCCCGAGCGGTCGCTTGTGAAGATGCTTGACGACTACTGGTACCTGACCTGCACCCGGGGCGTCGGATCGGCGTCGTCATGATCATCGGAATCGACCACGTCGGTCTCGCCACCGACGATCCCGCCGCCCTCGCCCGCCCCCTGGCCGCCCTCGGGCTGTCCCGCACCGACGCCGGTGCCGCCCCCGACTACCAGGTCAGCTGCGAGTTCTGGGGCGACCCGCGGCAGCCCGGCCAGCCGGCCGTCGAACTCGTCGCACCGGCCGCACCGGACTCCGCCGTGACCCGGCACCTGGCCAGCCGCGGGCCGGGCCTCTACCACATCGCCTTCCGCGTCGACGACCTCGACGCCGAGGTGACCCGACTGCGCCACGAGGGGTTCGTCCCCGTCGACGACCGGCCCCACCCGGGCGCCCGCCCCGGCATGCGGGTGCAGTTCCTCTACCTGCGCCGACCCGGTGGCCTGCTGGTCGAGCTCGTGGAGTACGCCGCCGGCTGACCCGGGCAGCCGTCCAAGCCGCGCACCATCCGCCGCACCCGGCGACGCCAGCCGTCGCCGGGACGCCCGGTCCTGCAACCAGAAAGGACACACCATGCCCTCGCCCGCCGCGCCGCACCCGAGCCCCGCCACCCTGCCCACCGACGAGCAACTGCGCGCGGCCGTCGCCCGCGAGATCCCCGGCGCGCGCGCCGACCTGGAACGGCTCGTCCGGATCCCCGGCGTCGCCTACGACGGCTTCGACCACCAGCACCTCGAACACTCCGCCACCGCCGTCGCCGACCTGCTGCGCGGCTGCGGGCTCACCGCCGAGGTGGTCCGGGCGGGCGGGCAGCCCGCCGTCATCGGCCACCGCGCCGGCCCGCCCGGGGCCCCCACCGTCCTGCTCTACGCCCACCACGACGTCCAGCCCGCCGGCGACCCGCGGCTGTGGGACAGCGACCCGTTCGAGCCGGTCGAACGCGACGGGCGGCTCTACGGCCGCGGGGCCGCCGACGACAAGGCCGGCCTGATGGCGCACGTCGCGGCGCTGCGCGCCTTCGGCCCCGACCTGCCGGTGTCGGTGGTCGTCTTCGTCGAGGGCGAGGAGGAGTACGGCTCGGCGTCCCTGCCCGACCTCGTCGCCGGTCACCGGGAACGGCTGAACGCCGACGTCATCGTGATCGCCGACTCCGGCAACTGGGACGTCGGCGTACCCGCGCTCACCACATCGCTGCGCGGGGTGATGAACTGCTTCGTACGCGTACGGGTGCTGCGCCAGGCGGTGCACTCGGGGATGTTCGGCGGGCCGGTGCCGGACGCCCTGACCGTCCTCTCCCGACTGCTGGGCACTCTGCACGACGCCGCCGGCGACCCCGCCGTGGCCGGTCTGGCCGCCGGCTCCGCCGCCCCGCTGGACCTGCCCGAGGAGCGGCTACGGGCGGAGGCCGGGGTCCTCGACGGCGTACGGCTGATCGGCACCGGCCGCCTCGTCGACCGCATCTGGACCCGCCCCGCGATCAACGTGCTCGGCGTCGACGCGCCCACCACCCGGGAGGCCGCCAACGCCCTGGTGCCCGAGGCCACCGCGAAACTGAGCGTCCGCCTCGCGCCCGGTGACGACCCGCGGCGGGCGTACGAGGCGCTCTGCGCGCACCTGCGCGCCCACGTGGACTGGGGGGCCGAGGTGAGCTTCCGGTACGAGGGCGGCGGCGCTCCCTGCCGGATCGACGCCTCCGGCCCCCGGCACGACGCCGCCCGGGCCGCGTTCCGCGCCGCCTGGGACGGCACCGAGCCGGTCGACATCGGCGTCGGCGGTTCGATCCCGTTCATCGCCACCTTCCAGGAGGCGTTCCCGGACGCCGCCATCCTCGTCACCGGCGTCGAGGACCCTCACACGAACGCGCACGGACCCAACGAGAGCCTGCACCTGGGCGAGTTCGCCCGGGTGTGCCTGGCCGAGGCGCTGCTGCTGCGCAACGTCGCCGCGCTCTGCTGACCGGGTCTCCACCACGGCGCCGCCCCCGACCGGGGGCGGCGCCGTCGTGCGCGCGTCAGCCGGCGCGGCCGGACGGCGCGACCGCCATCGCCGGGTGGTCCGCCGCGTCCAGCGGGACGGGCCGGACGGCGGGCTGCGCCGCGGCGGCGGCCCGGTACCGGAACACGTGCCGGTAGGTCTGCGGGGTCACCCCGCTGACCCGGCCGAAGTGCTGGCGCAGGTTCGCGCCGGTGCCGAAGCCGGTGCGGTGGGCGATCCGCTCCACCGGGTCGTCCGTGGTCTCCAGCAGCTCCTGCGCCAGACGGACCCGCTGCTCCAGCAACCACTGCAGGGGGGTCGTCCCGAGCGTCTCGCGGAACCGCCGGGCGAAGGTCCGCGGGCTCATGTTCGCCTCGCGGGCCAGGTCGTTGACGGTCAGCGGCCGGTCGAGCCGGCCACGGGCCCACTCCAGCACCGGACCGAGGTCGTTGGGGGACACCCCCCGCACCGGGGGCGGCGGGTACTGGGTGTGCTCACCGGCCCGGTGGGGCGGCACGACCATCCGGCGGGCGACCTCGTGGGCGATCGCCGTGCCGTGGTCCCGTTTCACCAGGTGCAGGCACAGGTCGATCGCGGCCGCCGTGCCGGCGGAGGTGAGGATGTCGCCCTCGTCCACGTAGAGCACCCGCGGGTCGAGGTCGACCAACGGGAACCGGGCCGCGAAGTCCTGCGCGTTCATCCAGTGGGTCGTCGCCCGGCGGCCGTCGAGCAGCCCGGCCGCCGCCATCACGTACGCGCCGGTGCAGATGCCCACGATCCGCTTTCCCCGGGCGTGCGCCACCCGGAGCGCCTCGACGAGGGCCGCGGGCGGGTCGACCTGCGTCGCCCGCGCGCACGCCGGCACCAGGACGGTGTCCGCCTCGACGAGATCGTCCAGGCCGTACGACGGGTTGAGCCAGCTCCCTCCGGTGGCGCGCAGGGGGCCCGGCTCGGCCGCGCACAGGCGCATCTCGTACCACGGGTCGGCGATGTCCCGGCGGTCGGTGCCGAACACCTCCTGGGGCACCGCCAGCTCGAAGATCGGCAGGTTCTCGGTAACCGCCACCGCGACGACGTGCTCACCCATGGCAGAAATCTACCGCACCCCGGCACGAATCAATCTGTTTCACCTGGCCGAATCCAGCGATGGTGATCTCATGGCTGAGACACCATCCGCGCCGGCGACGGGCGGTCGACTGACCGTCGCGCAGGGCACCGCCCTGTACGTCGGCGCCGTCCTGGGAACCGGAGTCATCGCACTTCCCGCGCTGGCGGCCGAGGCCGCCGGCCCCGCATCACTGTTCGCGTGGCTGCTGCTCGTGGTCGTGTCCGCGCCGCTCGCGGCGACCTTCGCGGCGCTGGGCTCCCGCTACCCCGACGCGGGTGGCGTGTCCACGTACGCCCGGATGGCCTTCGGGCCGCGAGCCGCGGCGGTCGTCGGCTGGTGCTTCTACTTCGCGGTACCGCCGGGCGCCGCGGCCGCGGCGCTCTTCGGCGGTGCGTACGTCGAGGCGGCCGTCGGCGGCGGCGGGACGACCGTGGCGATCACGGCTGTCCTCCTCATGGTCGTCGTTACGACCACCAACTTCTTCGGGGTCCAACTGGCCGGGCGGGTGCAGCTCGCGCTGGCCGGCATCCTGGTCGCCTTCCTGATCCTGGCGGTGGTCCTGTCCCTGCCGCACGCCTCGACCGACAACCTCGAACCGTTCGCGCCGCACGGCTGGACGGCGATCGGCCCGGCCGCCGCGCTGCTGGTCTGGAGCTTCGTCGGCTGGGAGGCGATCACCCACCTGACGGCCGAGTTCCGCCGGCCGGCCCGGGACCTGCCGAGGGCCACCGCCGCCGCGGTCATCGTGGTCGGTGCGCTGTACCTCGCCGTGGCCTTCGCGATCATCGCGGTGCTCGGGGCTGCCGCCGCGGACGCCGACGCCCCGCTCGGTGAGCTGTTCGCCGTCGCACTCGGCGGTGACGCACGGTGGCTCGCCGCCGCCGCCGCGCTGCTGCTCACCTTCGGCGCGATGAACGCCTACTACGCCGGCGCGGCCAAGCTCGGTGCGGCCCTCGGCCGCGACGGTGCGCTGCCCGCCTGGCTGACCCGGGGGAGCGTCGCGGGCGAGGTGCCCCGGCGCAGCCTCACGGTCAACGCGGTGCTGTCCTTCCTGGCGCTGTTCGCGGTGCTCGCCGCCGAGGTCGGCCCCCGACCGCTGGTCCTGCTGACCACCGGTTCCTTCGTCACGGTGTACGCCGTGGGCGTCGCGGCGGCGCTGCGACTGCTGCCCCGCCGCAGCAAGATCTGGTACGCCGCCGTGGTGACCGTCGGAGCGGTGGTCTTCCTGCTGATCATGACGGGCGTCTACCTGGTGTGGCCACTTGTCGTGACCGGCGCGGCCCTGCTCTACCTCCGGCTCCGGGGCGACCGGGGCCGCGGCACCCCCGCCGGACCGGAGGCCTCCAGCCCCGCGGGGGCGGCCGGGACGGAGATCTCGGCGGAGGCCGCGGAGGTCGGCAGGAACGACATCAGGGCCTGACCATCTGGGGCCGTCACCGCGGGCTTCCTCCCCCGCGCCGGCTCGGAGCGCCCCAGATGTCGGGAGCGAGGAGCCGGATGCCCCCCGTCGTCCGGCTCCTCGCCGCTCGCGTCCCGCTTTCAGTAGCATTCCGGTGCAGGCCCGGCCGATGGGTGGTTGAGGATGCGCGTCGCGCTGTTCGTGACCTGTCTGGCGGACACCCTGTTCCCGCGGGCGGCGGTGGCGACCGTGCGCCTGCTGGAGCGGCTCGGCCACGAGGTCGTCTTTCCCGAGGACCAGACCTGCTGCGGCCAGATGCACGTCAACACCGGCTATCCGGACGACGCGCTGCGGCTGGTACGCCGGCACGTGCGCGTGTTCGCGCCGTACGACGTGGTGGTGGTCCCGTCCGGATCGTGCGTCGGGTCGGTGCGGCACCAGCACGCCGCGGTCGCCCGGCGGGCGGGCGACGAGCGGCTGGCCGGCCGGGCCGAGGACGTCGCCGGCCGCACGTATGAGCTGTCCGAGTTCCTGGTGGACGTGCTCGGGGTGACCGAGGTGGGTGCCTACTATCCGCACCGGGTGACGTACCACCCGACCTGCCACTCGCTGCGGATGCTGCGGGTGGCGGACCGGCCGTTGCGCCTGTTGCGGGCGGTGCGGGGTCTGGAGCTGGTGGAGTTGCCGCAGGCGGAGCAGTGTTGCGGCTTCGGCGGCACGTTCGCGGTGAAGAACGCGGACACCTCGACGGCGATGCTCGCCGACAAGATGCGCAACGTGCTGGCCACCCGGGCGGAGGTGTGCGCCGCCGGCGACGTGTCGTGCCTGATGCACATCGGCGGTGGACTGTCCCGCCTGAGAGCGGGGGTGCGGACGGTGCACCTGGCGGAGATCCTGGCCGCGACCGAGACCGGGGAACGCGAGCGACCGGGGGTACGGGTGTGAGTCGGACGTTTCTGGGCATGCCCGCCACGGCCCCGCGCGGGGTGGGACAGCTGCGTGGCGACGAGCCGTTCCCGGCCGCCGCGCGGCGGGCGCTGGCCGACGCGCAGCTGCGCCGCAACCTGCGGCACGCCACCACCACCATCCGGAACAAGTCGGGGGCCGTCGTCGGCGAGCTGCCGGACTGGCCGCAGCTGCGGGCCGCTGCCCGGGCGATCAAGACCGGGACCATGGCCCGCCTTCCCGAACTGCTCGAGCGGTTGGAGGCGGCGGTCACCAGGGCCGGTGGGGCGGTGCACTGGGCCGCCGACGCGGTCGAGGCCAACCGGATCGTCACCGACCTGGTGCGGGCGGCCGGCGCGGACCGGGTGATGAAGGTCAAGTCGATGGCCACCCAGGAGATCGGCCTCAACGAGGCCCTGCAGGCAGCGGGGATCGAGCCGGTCGAGACCGACCTCGCGGAGCTGATCGTGCAGCTCGGCGGCGACCGGCCGAGCCACATCCTGGTGCCGGCGATCCACCGCAACCGGGCGGAGATCCGGGAGATCTTCCTGCGGGCGATGCCGGGCGTCGACCCTGCGCTCACCGACGAGCCGGCGGCGCTGGCCGCCGCGGCGCGCCGGCATCTACGGGAGACGTTCCTGAGCACGCGGGTGGCCGTGTCCGGGGCGAACTTCGCCGTCGCCGAGACCGGGACCCTCGCCGTCGTCGAGTCGGAGGGCAACGGGCGGATGTGCCTGACCCTGCCGGAGACGCTGATCACCGTGCTGGGCATCGAGAAGGTGGTGCCCACCTGGCGGGACCTGGAGGTCTTCCTTCAGGTGCTGCCGCGGGCGGCGACCGGGGAGCGGATGAACCCGTACACCTCGATGTGGACCGGGGTCACCCCGGGCGACGGCCCGCAGGCGTTCCACCTGGTGCTGCTCGACAACGGGCGCAGCGCGGTGCTCGCCGACCCGGTCGGGCGGCAGGCGCTGCACTGCATCCGCTGTTCCGCCTGCCTCAACGTCTGCCCGGTGTACGAGCGCACCGGCGGGCACGCGTACGGGTCGGTCTATCCGGGGCCGATCGGGGCGGTGCTGTCCCCGCAGCTGACCGGGGTCGACGACAACGCCTCGCTGCCGTACGCGTCGTCGCTCTGCGGCGCCTGCTACGACGCCTGCCCGGTGATGATCGACATTCCGTCCATCCTGGTCCACCTCCGCAGCCAGGTGTCGCATCCGCGTGCGGAGGCGGCAGCGATGGCCGCCGCGGCGTACACGATGGACCACCCGGCGCTGTACGCGGCCGCGCAGCGGGCCGCGCGGCTGAGCCGGCTCGCCGGGCGGAGCGGGCGCGGCCTGCCACCACCGTTGTCCGGCTGGACCGCAAGCCGCGACCTGCCGGCGGCGCCGCCGCGGACCTTCCGCCAGTGGTGGGCCGAGCGGTGAGCGCACGCGAGGTCATCCTCGGCCGCCTACGGGCGGCGCTCGACGACCGGCCGGAGCGACCCGAGGTGCCCCGGGACTACCGGCCCGCCGGCTCGGTCGCCGTCGATTTCGACCTGCTCGTGGACCGCCTCGCCGACTACCGGGCGACCGTGCACCGGTGCGCCGACGCGGACGTCGCCCGGGTCGTCGACGACGTGCTCGGCGGCCGGCAGGTCGTGGTGCCACCCGGGCTGCCCCGGCACTGGTTGCCCGACAGTGTGACCGCGGTGCCGGACGACGGCCTGTCGGCGGGGCGGATCGCCACCCTGGACGGGGTCGTCACCGCGGCGGCGGTGGCCGTCGTCGAGACCGGCACCATCGTCCTCGACGGGTCCCCGGATCAGGGTCGCCGGATCATCACGCTGCTGCCCGACGTGCACGTGTGCGTGCTGCGTGCCGACCAGGTCGTCGCCACGGTGCCGGACGCCCTCGGCCGCATCGATCCGCACCGGCCACTGACCTGGATCAGCGGGCCGTCCGCCACCAGCGACATCGAACTCGACCGGGTCGAGGGCGTCCACGGCCCCCGCAACCTCCACGTGATCATCACGGTGTGAACGGCGGCGGGCACGCCGGCCGGTCGGGCCACCCGAGTGCGCTGTGCGGTGCCAGCGCGGGTTAACGGCTATTCACTTTATCCAAATGTTTCGATAGCATTACCGACTAGTAACAACCGTTGCACCCCTGGCCACGCGCGCGGTCACAGGGCCACCACCACCCCTGTCCTGTGGAGGTCCCTCATGCCACACCGCCCGCTGGCCCGCGCCCTGGCCGCGCTCGCCACCCTGTTCACCGCCGTCGCCGGCGCCGTGCTCGTGCCCGGCACCGCACAGGCCGCCACCGTCAACTACGTCGCACTCGGCGACTCGTACTCCTCCGGCGTCGGCGCCGGTCCCTACGACTGGTCCGGCTGCTTCCGCAGCGAGAAGTCGTACGCCCCGCTCTGGGCCGCCGCCAACGCGGTGACCAGCTTCAAGTTCCCGGCCTGCGGTGGCGCGGTCACCTCCGACGTCATCAACGAACAGGTGAGCTCGCTGAGCACCAGCACCACCCTGGTGACCATCACGATCGGCGGCAACGACGCCGGCTTCGCCGACGTGATGACCACCTGCCGCTTCGAGAGCACCTCCAACTGCACGAACGCCGTCAACGCGGCGAAGTCCTTCGCCACCAGCACCCTGCCCGGCCGGCTGGACGCCACGTACGCGGCCATCCGCAACCGGGCCCCGAACGCCCGGCTGATCGTGCTCGGCTACCCGCGCCTGTTCGAGACCGGCTGGTGCGGGCTGTTCGCGATGAGCAGCACCAAGCGGCAGATGCTCAACGAGGCCGCCGACGTCCTCGCCAGCGTCACCGCCGCCCGGGCCGCCGCGGCCGGGGCCACCTTCGCCGACACCCGCCCCTACTTCGCCGGTCACGGCGTCTGCGCGTCGAGCCCGTGGATCAAGGACGTCACCGGGGTCATCGAGGCGTACCACCCGAACGCCGACGGCTACCGGTACGGCTACCTGCCGGCCCTGAACGCCGTCACCCGCTGACCGCGCCGCCCGGCGGCCGGTGGTCCACCCCGGACCACCGGCCGCCGGCCCGTTTGCCCCCACCCGCCACACTGGGTGGATCGCGCAGACACGCTGCGCCACTGATCGCGGGGGTGACCATGCGGGAGTCAACAAGCCAGAAGCAGCCCCCGGCCAGCCGCGACCGGCTGCCGGCCGGCGGGTGGGAGCTGCTCGGGCTGCTCGCCCGCCTGCTGCGCCGGCCCCGCCGCGGCGACCGCCGGCTCCCGGTGCTCTGGCTGGTGCGGCCACCCGGCACACCGGACCTGATGGCGCTCGTCCGCCGCTTCCTCGGGCAGGGGCCGCGCCGACGCGTCCCGCACGCCGTCCTGGACGCCGCCGCCCAACCCGCCGACGTGCCCACGCTCCTGCGGGAGCTGCACCGGCAGCTGTCCCTTGAGGCCTTCGGCGCGACCCGCCTGCGCTTCGAGCACTACCGGCTCGCCGACTGGCTGATGCAGCAGAGCCTCACCGTCGGCCTGGACGCCGACGAGGGCCGCTCGGCGCTAGTCCGCCGGCTGCGGGACCGGCGCGGCCCGCGGGGTGGCACCGATCCGGCGCCGGCCGGCGGCGACGCCGTCTCGATCGTGTCGCAGCTGCTGCTCTGGCTGGTCCGGCGGGCGGTGCCCGGCGCGGTCTTCCGGCTCGCCGTCTCCGGGCGGGTGCCGATGCTCGGGCGGCACTACCGCTGGTTCATGCGCCAGCAGTACCTGGCGCCCCGCCAGTCGGTCACCTTCCTCGGCTTCGCCGAGCGGCTCACCGCCGGCTGGCGCGACGGGGAGCAACCCGACCAGGTCGACAAGCTGCTGCTGCACGCGTTCCTGGAGGACCTCCGCCAGGCCTACCGGCGGCGGCTGTGGCACCCGGCCGACTGGCGGCGCACCGCCTACCCGGTGCTGCTGCTCGACGGCGTCGCCCCGGGCAACCCCGGGCACCTGCTGGTCCGCCTGCTGACCGACGTCCGCAACGAGACCGGGCGCAACGACCCGCTGCTCGTGGTCGCCGCCGCCGACGACGGCCCACCCGAGCTGCCCGAGCCGCACCCGCTGGACGAGGCCGACGAGGCGTACGACGAGTGGTCCGCGGCCCTGCCCGAGATGCGCCGGCTGCGCCGGGCGGCGGCCTGGCTCGTGGTGCTGCGGCCGGACCCGGACGAGACCGGGCCGCCGCCGCGCGGTGGGGTGCGCCCGTTCAGCGCGCCGGAGCCGCCGTGGTGGTCCCGGCGGTTCCTGCCGGCCGCGCTCGTCCTCGTGCTTGTGGCTTCCGGCGGCACCTGGGCGGGCACCCGGTGGGGGCCCGGCTGCCACCCGTCGGTCACCGGCGGGCGGGTCGCCGTCGAACTGGTCGACGGCGAATGCGTCGGCTACAGCGACAGCGCGGTCCAGCTGTTCAACAACGACCCCGGCCAGGACCGGCTGCGCGCCGTGCAGGAGCGCATCTTCGCCCAGAACCGGGCCACCGAGGAGGTGTGGCGGCGCAGCGACCGCCGCCGCCCCTACCTCACGCTCGTCTACCTGGGCACCCTCACCGGCAACCGCACCCGGGCCGACGAGGAGTCCTACGTGTCCGAACGCGAGGAACTGGAGGGCATGGCCACCGCGCAGTACGCGCTGCTGAAGGAGTCGGCCGGCGCGGACGGGGCGGCGCTGCTGCGCATCGTGGTCGCCAACGGCGGCCGGCAGATGCGGCACGCCGACCGGGCCGTGGCCATGCTCGCCGACCTGGCCCGCGACGACCCCACGGTGCTCGGCGTGATCGGCATGGTGGAGAGCCGCACCAGCACCGCCCAAGCGCTGGCCGAGCTGAACCGGGTCGGCCTGCCGGTGCTGGCGCCCACCCTGTCGGCCGACCGGATGGACGCCAACTCGCGCCTCTACCTCCAGGTCAGCGCGCCCAACACCGACCAGGTCCGGATGGTCGAGGCGTACGCGCGGGAGGTGCTGAAGGTCGACGAGGCGCACGTGTACTGGACGACCGGGGAGGGCAGCTCCCTCGAACGGGACCTGTACGTCAACACCCTGGTCCACGGCCTGCGGGAGCGGTTCGGGCCGCGGCTCACCCGGCTGGAGGAGTGGCGCACCGGCAAGCGGCTGACCGCCGAGTGCGGCTACCCCGGCCTGCTCTTCTTCGCCGGCCGCTGGTCGGAGTTCGACGGCTTCCTGCGGGCGCTGCGCGAGTGCGGCGACAACCCGCCCCGGCACCTCGTCGGCGACGACTCGGTCAACCGCTACATCGCCAACCCCGGGCTGCGCGCCGCCGCGCCCGGCAACATCCCGGTGACGTACGTGTCGAAGGCGTCGCTGGGCACCTGCGCCGCGCTGCGGGCCGCGCAGCAGCGGCGCGACGAGGCCCGGGCCACGTTCCTGACCTGGATCCAGGCCGACGACCTGCTCGACCCGCCGCGCTGCCGGCCCGACCGGCCGCACGCGGTGGGGGAGCGGGTGAGTCTCGCCTACGACGCGGCGATGATGATGGTGCGGGCCGTGGAGAGCCTGGCCGCCCGGCTGCACCACGCCGACCCGGGCCAGCGGTGGGAGCCGAGGGCGGTCAACCCGGTCGGGGTGCACGCCGAGGTGTTGCGGCAGAACGCCGGCCGGGGCTACCCGGGCGTGTCCGGCCTGATCCGGTACCTGCCGGACTCGGGCGAGCCGGTCGACAAGCGACTCGCGCTGATGCGGGTCGAGCGGGTGCCGGACGTCACCGTCGAGCCGGTCGAGGTCTGGGCGTGCGGCGCCATCGACCGTCCGACCGCCGGCCCCGCCCCCTGTGGACCGTCGCCGCGCTGACCGGCGAGTCGTGTCGTGTCCGGACTGTTCCGTCGCCGCCGCGGTCGGTTAGGGTTCTCGGCGGACCGGACGGGCGAGGCGACGGGAGCGGAACCGAGGGTGGGCAGGCTCGCGTCGGCGTACGGGCAGGCGGTCGCGGCCCACCGCGCGGCCCGGGCGCACCTCGACACCGCCCGCCGGGCGTTGGGTGCCGCCGCGCCGCCGGTTACCCCGGTCGGCGGAGCCGACCTGCTCGCCCGGCTCGCGCGCCTCGGCGGTGAACTGGCCGCCCCCGCCCCCGGCGCCACCCCGCTCGCCGCCGGCCCGGCGCCGGTACGCCTTGGCGAGGCGACCACGCCGCTCGGTCGCTTCCCGGTCGTCGTCCCGCTCGGTGGCGGTCACCATCTCGCCATCGGCACCGACGCCCGCGACCCACGGATCGCCGGGCTGCTGCGGGCCGTGGTGCTGCGACTGCTGGCCACCGCCCCGCCCGGCGGGGTCCGCGTCGCCGGCCTCGACACCGCCGCGCTCGGCGCCACCTTCGGCCCGCTGCGCCCGCTGCTCGACGCCGGTGTGCTCGACCCGCCGGCGACGAGCGAGGCCGAGGTCACCGCCGTGCTCGACGCCGCCGAGGCGCACGCCCGCGCGGCCCGCGCCGCCGACCGGCCCGACCAGGACCTGCTTGTCGTGGTCGCCGCGGGCCCGCCGCCGCCCCGGGACGCCGCCCGGCTCGCCGCGCTCACCCACGCCGGCCCGGCCGCCGCGGTGTGCGTGCTGCTCGCCGGCCACACCGGAACGCCGGCGCTCGGCGCGACGACGACGGTACGGCTCGACGGCGACGACGCGCACGTGGGCGACCCGCCCGGGCACCCGTTCAGCGCCGACGGCAGCGGCCTCGCCGCCCCGGTGCGCCTCGACGGCGACCCGCCCGCCGCGTCCGTCGCGGCGCTGGCCGGGCACCTGGGCGCCGCCGTCCGGCAGGGCGCGGTGCCGCGCTTCGCGGACCTGCTGCCCGGCCGGCGCTGGGCCGAGCCGTCGGTGGGCGGGCTGCGCACCGCGGTGGGTCGCGCCGGGCGGGACCCGGTGACCGTCGCCTTCGACGACGCCACCCCGCACTGGCTGGTCGGCGGGCGCACCGGCGCCGGCAAGACGGTGTTCCTGCTCGACGTCCTGTACGGGCTGGCCGCCCGCTACTCCCCGGCCGAGCTGCAGCTCTACCTGCTCGACTTCAAGGAGGGGGTGAGCTTCACCGAGTTCGTCCCCACCGGGCGCGACCCGTCCTGGTTGCCGCACGCGCGGGCGGTCGGCATCGAATCCGACCGGGAGTACGGCGTGGCGGTGCTCCGCGAGCTGCGCCGGGAACTACAGCGCCGGGCCACCGCGTTCAAGCGGCACGGTGTCACCAAGCTGGCCGACCTGCCCGGGCCGGCGCGGCTGCCCAGGGTCGTCGCCGTGGTCGATGAGTTCCACGTGCTGCTCGCCGGCAACGACGCGCTCGCCCGCGAGTCGGTCGACCTGCTTGAGGAACTGGCCCGCAAGGGGCGCTCGTACGGTGTGCACCTGGTGCTCGCCAGCCAGGCCACCACCGGCATCGAGGCCCTCTACGGCCGCGCCGAGGCGATCTTCGGGCAGTTCGCGCTCCGGGTGGCGCTGCCCGGCGGTGGCGGGGTGCTCGACCCGCTCAACGGCTCCGCCGCCACCCTGCCGGTCGGGTCCGCCGTGCTCAACACCGCCGCCGGCGCGGTCGGCGCGGACACCGTCGTCCGCTTCCCCGACGCCCACGCGAGCGCCGCCGAAGTCACCCGGCTGCGCCACGAGCTGTGGGAGGCCCGCCCGGCGGGCGCGCGCCCGCCGTCGGTCTTCAAGGGGTACGAGACCGCGCGGCTGGAGGACGACCCCACGTACGCCGGGCTGCGGCCGGGCGGCCGGCGCCCGCTCGCCCTGGTCGGCCGCACGGTCGACGTGGACGGCACCACCGCGCTGTTCATCATGGACAACGCCCCGGGCCGGCATCTGGCGGTGGTGGGCACCTCCGCCGACGGCGCGGAGGTGCTGCGCGCGGCCACCCTCAGCCTGGCCCGCCAGCACGCCGTCGGCGACGCGCGGTTCCTGCTCGCCCCGCTGGTGACCGCCGCCGAGCCGGCCGTGGCCGACACGGCGGCCGCGCTGGCCGCCGCCGGTCACCCGGTCGAGCGCCTCGACGCGGCGGCGCTGCGCGCCGGCATCGCCGACCTGGCGGCGCAGACCTCCGAGCCCGAAGCGGCGGCCGGTGCGTCAGCCGGCGGCGCGGCTGCGGCCGGTGCCCGCACCTACCTCGTCGTGTTCGGTGTGGACACCGCGACCAGCCTGCTCGCCGCCGCCGACCCGGCGACCTTCCGCACCGGCCACGACGACCTGCGGCAGCTGCTGCGGCAGGGCCCCGGGCGGGGCGTGCACCTGCTCGGCTGGTGGCGCGGGCTGCGCCGGCTCGCCGACGACCTCGGCGGCACGCACAACCGGGACGACGTCGCCTGCCTGGTCGCGCTTAACGTGCCCGGCGCCGACCTCGCCCTGCACCTCGGCGTGCCCGAGCTGAGCTATCAGCCGCGCGCCGACCGGGCCCTGCTGGTCGACCGGCACGACCACCGCACCCGGTTGATCGTGCCGTTCGCCCGTGACGGCCAGCCCGATGACGACGGGGAGGGATAGTGTCCTTCGCCGACTACGCCGCCCTCGCCCGGCTGCTGGCCGAGCAACGCCGCGCCGGGGAGCAGGGTGCTGCCGCCGAGGCCGCGCGCCGACGTGACCTGCACGCCGCCGCCGAGTCCCTCCGGCACCGGCTCACCGCCCAGGGGCAGCGCCTCGACCAGCTCGGCCGCGCGATCGGCGCGCAGCCACCCGCCGGCCCCGTTCCACCGGCTGCGCCCGCTGATCCACCGCCGCCCACCGCACCGGGCGGCCCGACGGCCCCGGCGAGCGGTGACGCGTCGACGGCCGGACCGGTGTGGGCGGCATCGCCCGCGCCCGCCTCGAGAACACCGATGCCGCCGGGCCCGCCGTCTCCGGCGACGGCCCGAGATGTGCCGCGACCGCAGTCCGGCCCGCCCCCGGCCGCGCCGGCCTCGGGCTCGGGCTCGGGCTCGCCGGATCTCACCCCGGCCGGGCGGACCGGCACCGACCCGGGGACGGAGCTGACCGGCGGCGCAGCCGCCGCCCCGGTGCGGTCGGGTGTCGGGGCGTACCCCTTCGGTGGGGTGGGGGAGACGGCGCCGGCGGTGCCGGGGCCCCGCGCGGGCGACGCGGACCCGGCGGCGGAGCTGGAGCTGGCGCGGCGCTACGCCGACGAGGCCGACCGGCACGGGCAGCAGGCCGAGCTGCTCGCCCAGCGGCCCCCGCTGCTGCCGGCGTGGTCGCCGGTGGCGCGGGCGCTCGCCGTGTACGCCGGCTGCGCTGCGGTCGGCGTGGTCCTGATGCTGGTGATGGTGCTCGCCTCCGGGGTCGGGGTGGTCGACTCCGGCACCCTGTACGCGTGGATGTGCGCGGGGCTTCCGGCCGTGTCGCTGATCGCCGGTTGGCTGCTGCTGGGCCGGTTCGGTCGGGCGCCGATGGTCGCCGGTACGCCGCCGCGTTACCCGCTGCTGGGCATCGCGGTGTGCTTCCTGGCGACGCCGATCGCGTACTGCGGCTACCTGGTGCTCTTCCGCAGCGTGTTCTGAGCGGTAGCCGGACTCCGTAGCGCCGATCGCGTTGACAGCTCATCAAAGAGGTGGCCGACGGGTCGTCCGACTCCGGGTTCGGCAGCGCGATCGCCGCGCCGGAGAACCGCCACCTGGAGATCTACTGGCACGGGCCGGTACCCGCCGCTGTCGAGGCCGTCATCGACCGGGAGCGCAGCAGCGTCCCGATCGTTGTCAAGCCAGCCCGGCACAGTGAGCGGCAGCTGCTGCACGCACTGAACGGTCTGGCCAAGCGCAGCGAGCTGATCGAGGTCGGTCCTTCGCCCGACGCGGGCGGGCTCGTCATCCGAATGCGGAAGGGCCAGCCCGTCACGGCGAGCGTCCGCAGCGCCATCGCCGACGCCGGCGTCTCGACCTCCGTCAGCGATGCCGCTGGAGACCCCGTCCTCTTCTCACGACAGGACGACTCGTCACCGTGGTACGCCGGCGCGCGGAACATCTTCAGCTCCACGCAGCCGTCCGGGGGTGGCTGCACGACCGGCTTCGCCGTCAATCACGGCGGACGGACCAAGCTGCTCTCCGCCGCCCACTGCGGTAACGACGGCGCGCCGTTCTACGACGGCGCCGGCCAGTTCATCGGTTACGCCCAGTCCGGCAACACGGGCAAGGACGTCCAGCTGATCGACGCGCGGGGTGCTGGCAGGATGTGGGACGGCGGGGTCAACAGCACCTACTCCAAGCCGGTCCAAGGTGCGAGCCAGAGTGTGGCGGGAAACTGGCTGTGCACCTCGGGATCTCGGTCGGGAGTCCGGTGCGGCATCCAGGCGAAGGCGGTCAACCAGAGCTACGGCGGCGCCTACCCCCTCGTGCGCGCGGAGCGCACCGACGGGACCAGCGCGGCCGGCACCCGCGACAGCGGCGGTCCGGTCTTCTCCCTTCCCTCGCCTGACAACGGCAAGGTCATCGCGAAGGGCATCATCAGTCGTGGCGACCCCAATACCACGGTCGGCTGCGTGGGTGAAAACTTCTCCGGCCGGATCTGCACGTGGCGGTTCTACTACGCGGACGTCTCGCAGACGCTCGTGCACTACGGGGCGAGTATCGTCACCGGGTAGTGGCAACTGTGGATCGGGGGGCCGATGGCACCGAAGCTGAGATTCGCAGGGGCGCTGGTCGGGCTGGTCCTGGTGGCCGGATGTGGCGGTGCCGGTCCGTCCGACGTCGAGGTGGGAACGTCCGGTCAGCTCACCCCGAGCAGCGCGTCCGCCTTTCCCAACCAGGGGGAGCTGGAGCAGATCGCAGCCGAGGTCAGCAAGCTGGGCCAGGGTGAGCTCGCTTCGCTCTATGCCGGGGTCGCCATCGACGTGCAGGACGACCGGGTCGACGTGTGGGCGAAGGATCCGACCCGGTTCGAGGCGGCGATCGACGCGATGCCCTGGAGGCAGCGGATCAGGCTGCATCCGGCCGCACACGCGGCGGCGGAACTGGAGCCGACCTTCCAGCGGATTCTGCAGGACCAGGATCACTGGCGGACGCAAGGACTGCCGGTGGTGCAGTCGGGTGTGCGGCACGACGGGTCCTGCATCGAGGTCGGCACCCCTGATCCGCAGCGGGCGGAGCGGGAGTTCCGCCAGCGGTACCCCGGCGTACCGATGTGCTTCTCGGCGCAGGCGGACACCGGCAATCCGTGGGAGGAGGATCGCGCCGGGTGATGCAACGACCACGTGTCGATCTGGGCGCCGCTGAGAGGTGGGCATGACGGGTGACGGAGGTGTGCTGGACGGCTTCCGGATCGGGCAGGTGCCGGCCGGTGTCGGTGCCGAGGTCTCGGACTTCGCCAGCGAGTGGGAGGACGTCCGCTTCGCCACGCGGGTGTGGGAGCGCCAGGTGGCCGAGGGCTACCGCGTCCACCTGCGAATCCATGTGCTGCGGGGCGATCGGCTGACCGACCTCGCCGCGCTGCGGGACTTCCTCGCCGGCTACCTGGAGCGCGACCCGGCCTCGTGGGACGACTTCAGCCACGGAACGAGTCCCGGCGGAAGCAGCGACGACCAGGTGTTCTGGCTGGTCGAGCCGGGCGTCGGCTTGGCGGTTCTGGTCGATCCGGAGCGCGTAGGCCCCGACGAGCTTCTCGCCACGGCGCTTTCCGTGCAGCCGATCTGACTTACTCCGGCCGCTGGGGCAGCTCAGCCGGCCTTGACCCGGGCAGGTCTTGACCAGGCGGGCGAAGCGGCTCGTCGAGGTAGCCGCAGGCCCTCGCCTAACTCCCGACGCGAAGTCGCGAGGTTTGCCATCGTCGTGTCGCTGTCGATCAGCGGTGCGATTCAGTAGGGTTGCTGGTATGACCGAGCCGGTGTGCAAGAAGTCGTTCTCACTGCCGCAGGACGTCGCGCGGCGGCTGGAGCGCGAGCCGAATGCCAGCGCGTACGTGGCCGAGGCGATCCGGGCCCGGATGCGTGCCGAGGACCTCGACGCCGAGCTGGCCCATCGCGGCATGACGGTCTCGGCAGAGGGCAGGGCTCGGGCGGCGGCCCGCCGGGCTCAGGTGGAGCAGGACTGGTCGCCCGGACGTCGGGCCGCCCTGCGGGACCGGTCGCGTCGGGCCGCGCGGGAGATGCTCGACGGTGCCGACCGCGAGGCCCCGGCGGCGTGACCGACCTGGACCTGCCACCGGTACGGCTGGTGCTGGACCGGTCGGCGCTGCTCGGGTACCTCGCCGGGTCGATGGATGTGGCGGAGACCATCCACGAGGTCACCCACGACGGTGTGCGGTTCGGCGTGCCGGCCGTCGCCGTTGCGGAGGCCCTGGCGATGGTCGACGATCCGGTCGACCGGGCGGCACTGCACCGCCTGCTCGGCGGTTCGGCCTGTGCGGTGCTGCCGACCTGGGGTGAGGACTGGCAGGAGTTGGCGTACTGGCGCGCCGTGACCGGCCGGGTCGACCTCGCCGCGGCGGTGATGGCGGTACTCGAGCACGACGCCTGCGTGCTCACCGGCGAAGGCAAGGCGTACGGCGACGGCGGTGACCTGCCGGTGATCGCCTTCCCGGCTTGAGGCTCGTCGCGCCCGCCGTAGCCGGCCGGTTAGGGGCAATGCCGCGTAGTTAGGGTTCCGTTCCTGCTGTCAACTGGTCGGGCCAGAGGATCTTGATTCTGATCGTGGTGTTGTGGTTGGTGCGGTCGATG
>NZ_JBEORU010000033.1:0-84186 GCF_040302465.1 Micromonospora sp. NPDC126480 | reverse complement strand
CCCCGCCCGCCGGTGGTGGCGGCCACCTCGGCGCCCCGCCCGCCGGCCGCGCAGTCCGGGTGGCCCCACGGCGCGGCGCCCGTGCCGTCGGCGCCGGCTCGCCCGGCGTACGCCCCGACGTCCGTTTCTCCGCCGCCGCCACCGAGCCGGTCCCGGCCCGGGAGGGTGTTCCTCCTCATCCTCCTTGCCGTACTGGTCCTGGTCTGCTCCGGCGTGATTTCCTACTCCCTGCGGGAGTCGACACAGGCCGGGATCTCCGGCCCGCCGGCGCCGCGGACGGTGACGTCCAGCGCGCTCCGGCTGGACGGACGCGACGATCCTGCCGGAACGTCGTACCGTCGACAGCAACTGCCCCGGCCGGGCGGCGACGAGACGACGACGAGCGAAGGACGACAGACGCGATGACAGCGCAGGCCCGCCTGCTCGGAGGCAGGTACCAGGTCGGCGAGCTCCTCGGCTACGGCGGCATGGCCGAGGTGCACCGCGGTCGCGACCTGCGGCTCGGCCGGGACGTCGCGATCAAGATGCTCCGCACCGACCTGGCCCGGGACGCCACCTTCCAGATGCGGTTCCGCCGGGAGGCGCAGAACGCCGCGTCCCTCAACCACCCCGCCATCGTCGCCGTGTACGACACCGGCGAGGAGCACGCGCCGACCGGCGAGACGCTGCCGTTCATCGTCATGGAGTTCGTCAACGGGCGTACCCTCAAAGAGGTGCTGGGCGCCGAGGGGCGGCTCCAGCCGCGACGGGCGCTGGAGATCTGCGCCGACATGTGCGCGGCGCTTGAGTTCAGCCACCGGCACGGCATCATCCACCGGGACATCAAGCCCGGCAACGTGATGCTCACCCAGACCGGCCAGGTCAAGGTCATGGACTTCGGCATCGCCCGTGCCCTGGCCAGCGGCGCGACCACGATGACGCAGACCAGCGCCGTGATCGGCACCGCGCAGTACCTGTCGCCCGAGCAGGCCCGGGGCGAGGCCGTCGACGCCCGCTCCGACGTCTACGCCGCCGGCTGCGTGCTGTTCGAGTTGCTCTGCGGGCACCCGCCGTTCGTCGGGGACAGCCCGGTCAGCGTCGCGTACCAGCACGTCCGGGAGACGCCGCCGACGCCCAGCGACCTCAACCCGGAGGTCAGCCCGGCCATCGACGCGATCGTGCTCAAGGCACTGTCGAAGAACCCGCTCAACCGCTACCAGAGCGCCGGCGAGATGCGCGCCGACCTGCTGCGCGCCGCCGCCGGCCGCCCGGTCATGGCGACGCCGGTCCTGCGGGAGGACGAAACCACCCAGCTCGCGCCGTCCGGCGCCGGCTACCCGGCCGCCGTGCCGGGCGGCCCCCGGACCCAGCAGATCCCGGCCCGGGTCGGCGACCCACGCCGGCGCAAGGCGTCGTCCTGGCTGATCGCCACCTTCGCCGCGCTCGGCGTGCTCGCGGTGATCGCCCTGGTCGCCGCCCTGCTCATGAACCAGCGGCCGGACCAGATCACGGTGCCGCAGGTGGTCGGCATGACCCGGGAAGAGGCGTTCGCGGAGATCCAAGGGGCCAACCTGACGCCGCGACTGGGGGATGAGGTCTTCAACGACACCTGCCAGGAGGGCCGGGTGGCGAACCAGAGCCCCGGCCCGAATGCGCGTCTCGAACCGACCCAGGCCGTGACCGTCCAGATCTGCGGCGGTCCGCAGGAGGTCACCATCCCGGCCGGCCTCGTCGGCAGCACCTACGAGAGCGCTGAGGAGCGGCTCAAGGAGTTGAAACTTGTGCCCGTCCGTAAGGAGGTGGACAGCGCGGAACGCGAAGGCCAGGTCGTCAAGGTCACGCCGGCCTCGGGCAGCGCCGTCGCCGAGGGCACCGAGGTCACCGTCGAGGTGTCGAGGGGCAATGTCCGGAAGGTGCCGGACGTCATCGGCGAGACGCGCGAGGACGCTGAGGACGAGCTGAAGGACGCCGGCTTCAAGGTCCAGGTCCGGCGCGGGGACGCGGTGCCGCCGGACGAGGCCGGGCGGGTCGTCGAGCAGAACCCCAAGGGTGGCAGCGATCTCGCCCAGGACAAGACGGTGACCATCGTCGTCACGGTGCCGCAGGAGGAGCCGACCCAGGAACCGACGACGGATCCGACCACCCCGCCGACCACCCCACCGACCACGCCGCCGGGGGGCGGCGGCGGTGGCCTCCCCCTGCCCACCACACCCCCGGCTCGTCTCCCGGCGGACTGACGCGTAACCCCTCCGGCGGGCTGACCGGTTCAGGAGGCGGCGAAGGCCGCCCGGCGGCGGGCGTCCACCTCGGCGGCCAGAGCGGGGGCCCGCTCCAGCGCCTCCGGGTAGCCGCAGGACGCGAGCCAGTTCGCCAGCATGAGGTGGCCGCCCTCGGTGAGCACCGACTCGGGGTGGAACTGGACGCCCTCGATCGGCAGGGTCCGGTGCCGCATCGCCATCACCACGCCGGAGCCGGTCCAGCCGGTCACCTCCAGCTCGTCGGGCAGCGTCTCCGGCACGACGGCGAGCGAGTGGTAGCGGGTCGCCGTGAACGGGTCCGGCAGGCCGGCCAGCACACCGTTGTCGTGGTGCCGCACCTCGGAGGTCTTGCCGTGCAGCAGCTCCGGAGCCCGGGCGACGGTGGCGCCGAACGCCTCACCGATCGCCTGATGGCCGAGGCAGACGCCGAACAGGGGCAGCGTGCCGGCGTACTCCTTGATGACCTCCAGGCAGATTCCGGCGCGGTCCGGGCTGCCCGGCCCGGGGGAGAGCAGGACGCCGTCCGCGCCGGCCCTGCCGACCTCCGCGATGCTGATCTCGTCGTTGCGGCGTACCTCGCAGTCCGCCCCGAGCTGGCCCAGGTACTGCACCAGGTTGAAGACGAACGAGTCGTAGTTGTCGATGACCAGGACGCGCACGGGTCACTCTTCCGATGAGGGGGACGGCGGGGTGTTGTTCTCTTCCGTGTCGTACGGCAGGTCGTGCTCGTCGCCGCCGGGGGCCTCCCCGTCACCGGGCAGCGGCTCCCCGGGTACCCCCGAATCCTGCGTGACCTGCACGTCGTCGAAGGGGAGCAGCGGCTCGGCCCAGGGGAAGACCACGTACCACAGGAGCGCGACCATGGCCGTCGCCAGCAGCACGCTGCCGGTGAGCTTGCCGGGCAGACCGAACGGCAGCTTCCGCCAGATCCAGGCGTACATCGTCCTCAGTTCCCCAGTTCCGCCGGGCGACCCGCCGACTTGGCCTGCTTACGGGCCAGCTCCGCGTGGATGATCAAGCGCTCGTAGTTGTCGAACTTCGGGTTGCACGTGGTGAGGGTGAGCATCGCGGTGGTCGGTCGGGTGCCGGGCCGGCCGGGCACCGGGGCCACCACCTCGACCTGCGACGGCTTGACGATGTGGTTGCGGGTGACGCGGTAGACGTACCAGTTGTTCCGGTCCTCGGCGACGATGACGTCACCCTCGTCCAGCTCGTCCAGCCGCCAGAACGTGGCCCGGTTGCGGTGCCCGGCGACGGAGAAGTTGCCGACCTGGCCGGGCATCGCGCTCGACGGGTAGTGGCCCGGGGCGTACCGGATGTCCTTCTGGGAGACCCCCTCGACGACGACCCACTTCTTGTCGAGCTTGGGGATGTAGAGGCCGGCGATGGGCTTGCCCTGCGCCGCCGCCGGCGGTTTCGCCGAGGCGGACGGCGCGGCGGAGGGTGCGACGGTCGGGTCCCCGGTGGGCCCCCACGCCTGGGCGAGCTGATGGCTGAGGTCGTCCTGGTGGGCGTCGACGATCGCCGACTTGCCCCACACCTCGTACCCGGCGAAGAGGAGCACCACCAGGCCGAACGTGATGAGCAGCTCGCCGGCGACCCGGACACCGGTGCGCAGGCGGGACCAGAGGGTCGGCCGGGTCAGCTCCGAGTAGACGCTCCGGTAGCCGTCGCCGGTCTGTTCCGGGCGCAGCTTGACCACCCGCTCGCCGCGGCGCGGCTGTGGGGGCTCGGGGGCGGCCGGCTCGTCCACGGGCTGCTCGCTGCGGGGCGGCCGCGGCACGGCGCCCATCAGGGCGGTGGAGTCGAGCGGCGGAGCGGGCGGCGTACGGCTGGACACCGGCGGGATGAGCGCGGTGGCCGCCGGGTCGACCGGCAGGGGCGGGCGGGCCGGTGACACCGGTGCGCCCTGACCTGGCCGTACCGGACCGGGTGCGGCCCCGGTGCGCGGGCCGGGACCGGGTGGGGCCGGCGGAGCGCCGGTGCGCGAGCCGGGCGCGGGTGTCGCGGACGGAGCGCCGGTGCGCGAGCCGGGCGCGGGCGGCGCGGACGGAGCGCCGGCGCGTGGGGCGGGTCCGGGTGTCGCACCGGCCTCCGGGGTGGTGCCGCGGCTCACCGGCCGGATGAAGGCGGTCGGGGCGTCGGCGCCCTGCGGCACGCGGTGCGGTGCCGGTGGCGGGGTCTGCGGGCCCGCGTCGTCCCCCTGCGGGCCCGTGTCGTTCGGCAGGCCGGCCCAACGGTGGTGTGGCGGTAGGTCCAGGCGCGGGTCGCGTGGAGCGCCTGTCGCGGGGGTGCCGGTCCGGTCATCGGCCGGCCGAGCGCCGAGCGGGTGTGCGCCGGGCGGGTGTGCGCCGGGCGGGTGTGCGCCGAGCGGGTGTGCGCCGAGCGGGTGTGCGCCGGGCGAGGCCGGTGCGGGCGGCCGGCGGTCGGCCTGGGGTGCGGGCGGACGCGGCGGCTGCACCTGCTCCGGCCAGCGGCCCGTCGGCTGGTTCGTCGGGTACGGCGGCGGGCCGGACGGCTGGGGTGGCTGGTTGGATGGTCCCGGACGGACCGGATGCTGGTCCGCGTCGAGCGACGGCTCCGGACGCGGCCGGTCGACCTTCGGCAGGAACGCCGTCGGGTCGTCGCTCCGATCCCGGTGCCGGCCGTCCCGGCTGTCCCGCCAGTCGTCCGGTGCCCTGGTCACCGGGGCACCGTCGCCGAACGCAGTGTGGTCGAGCCGTCGAACGCCGGCACCTCGACGGTGGTGACGGTCTCCTTGTAGCCCAGCTTGTAGGTGTCGACCAGATCCCTGAACAACCGGACTCCCTCAGACTCGGCGAGCGCCCGCTGGAGGGCGACGGGATCGCCGATCGCTTCGATCCTGAACGGAGGGGAGTACACCCGGCCGTGCAGCAGCAGGGTGTTACCTACGCAGCGTACCGCGCTGGTCGCGAGCACGCGGACATTCATGATTGCCATGGCCTCCGCGCCGCCGGCCCACAGCGCGTTCACCACCGCCTGGACGTCGCCCTGGTGGACCACCAGGTCGTCGTTGGTGACCCCGTCGGGAAGCTGGCTGTCCTCGCGACGCGGCGGGGCGTCGTTGAGTTCCACGACCACGCCGGGCCCGGCGAGTTCGGTGAAGCCGGCCGCCTCGCGGCTGGCCGCCGCCCGGTCCTGCTGCTCCCGGATCGGCTCGTCGGACTCGGCCAGGGTGGCGGTCCGGCCCTCGACCTCCTCGCGGAGCGCCGCCGCCCGCTGCTCGCTCGCCGCCACCGCGTCCCGGCGGTCCTCGATCAGCTGGTTGAGCTGGGGGCGCCGGTCCTCGCGCAGGGTGGTGCCACCGGCGGTGGTGGCGGTGGTGGTGAACAGCAGCCCGGCCGCGGCGGCGATCAGCGGTACGCCGATCGACCACCCGGGGCGCCGCTGCCGCGGGCGCCGCACGAGAGCGGCGACGGCCCGCCGGAGCGCCTTCTGCCAGGAGGCCGCGCCGGATGTGTACTCCACGGGGCGTTCCTCCCCCTCGTCGTGGCAGCCGGTCCCGCTGGCGGTGACCACTTCCGGGCACCGGAGAAGACCCTTTCGTGGCCTGGACGGGTCTTCGGGACTACGCTAGCTGTCGAACATTATTGGCCAAGGACCGTCGCCCTCGCGCCCGGTTGTCAGGCCGGACGAGGTCGTCACCCCCTCTGGAGAGCGTCGTGCCCAAGTCTCAGGTCCGCAAGAAGAAGGTGTACACCCCGCCGACGGACGTACGTCCGACGGCGACGGCGGCGACGCGCAAGCCTAGCCCGATCTGGCTGCCCATCACGGCGGTCGCGTTGATCGTCGCCGGCATCGGCTGGCTGGTGGTCTACTACCTCTCCGAGCAGGAGTACCCGGTCGCCACCTGGGGCTACTGGAACCTCGCGGTGGGCTTCGGGGCCATGGTCGCCTCGCTGATCCTGCTCTCGCGCTGGCGCTGACGCCTCGCTCGGCACTCCCGTCCGGGCCCGCTGCCCGGGCGATCACGTCACTCGGCGCGCCCCCTGCCCGGCGGTTCCGGGCGGGGCCCCCTATGGTGTGCGCAGGGCGGCGCGGCCGAGTGCGACGCGATTCACGTTACCGCTGGGTAACATTGCGCGTAGGCTGCACTGCATGACCGAGCGGAGCGAGGTCATCGACCGGTCCGGTCGAGGGTGCGGCAGCGGCGGCTCGCCGACCGCGCCCTGACCCGGCGCCGGTCGCCGAGCCGCTCGACGCATCAGCAGACCGGGGAGGGCCGACTCGATGGGCAGCGTGCAGATCGTCACCACGATCGTCGCGGCCGCCATCACCGCCGTGGCGGTGTGGCTCGCCGTACGGGCGGTCATGAAGATGGTGGCGGTGATCCGGCTGGGGCAGCCGGACCCGTCGCGTGCCGGTGACTGGGCCACCCGGACCAAGACCATGCTGGCCGAGACCGCCGGGCACACCCGGATGCTCCGCTGGAGCCTGGTGGGTGCCGCGCACTGGTTCGTGATGGTCGGCTTCATCGTGCTGTCGCTGCTGGTGCTGGAGGCGTACTTCGAGGTCGTCTCCCCGACCGGTGGGCTGCCGCTGATCGGTGGCTGGGCCCTCTACGGCCTGGTCACCGAGTGGCTCGGCATCCTCGGCATCGTCAGCATCCTGGTGTTGATCACCATCCGGCTGCGCAACCGCCCGACGCGGCCCGGGGGCAGGTCGCGGTTCACCGGCTCCACCATGTGGCAGGGCTACTTCGTCGAGGCGGTCATCCTCGGTGTCCTGATCATGGGCTTCATGATCCGGGGCTTCAAGGTCGCCACCGACCACTTCGAGTACCCGGTCTGGGCCGCCCCGCTCAGCCACGCGGTCGGCGGCCTGCTGCCGAACTGGGAGGCCGGCGTCAGCGTCGCCGCCGTCATCAAGATCGTGATCTCGATGACCTGGCTCATCGTGATCTCGCTGAACGTCACCATGGGCGTGGCCTGGCACCGCTTCCTGGCCTTCCCCAACATCTTCTTCAAGCGCGACCCCGGCCGGAAGGGCTCCGGCCTCGGCGCGCTCAAGCCGATGACCAGCAACGGTGAGCCGCTCGACTTCGAGGAGGCGGACCCGGAGAAGGACCAGTTCGGCGTCGCCCAGGTCGAGCAGTTCACCTGGAAGGGCCTGCTCGACTTCAGCACCTGCACCGAGTGCGGCCGCTGCCAGTCGCAGTGCCCGGCGTGGAACACGGGCAAGCCGCTGTCGCCGAAGCTGCTGGTGCTCAGCCTGCGGGACCACGCGTACGCCAAGGCCCCCTACCTGCTGGCCGGGGGTGGCAAGGACCTGACCGGCGAAGAGAAGGCCACCGCGGCGCAGCTCGCCCACGTCGACGTGCTGGCGCTCGCCGAGGCGGAGAAGCCGCTGATCGGCACCGCCGAGGAGAACGGCGTCATCGACCCGGACGTCCTCTGGTCCTGCACGACCTGCGGCGCCTGTGTCGAGCAGTGCCCGGTGGACATCGAGCACGTCGACCACATCGTCGACATGCGCCGCTACCAGGTGCTCATCGAGTCCAGCTTCCCCTCGGAGGCCGGCGTGATGCTGCGCAACCTGGAGAACAAGGGCAACCCGTGGGGCGCGCCGCAGAACACCCGGGAGGACTGGACCAAGGGCCTCGGCTTCGAGGTGCCGCGGGTCGGCGAGGTCGACGACTTCGAGTACCTGTTCTGGGTCGGCTGTGCCGGCGCGTTCGAGGACCGGGCCAAGAAGACCACCCGTGCCGTCGCCACGCTGCTCCACGAGGCCGGCGTCTCCTTCGCCATCCTCGGTGAGGGCGAGACCTGCTCGGGCGACCCCGCCCGCCGGATCGGCAACGAGTTCGTCTTCCAGATGCTCGCCCAGCAGAACGTCGAGACCTTGAACGAGGCGTTCGACGGTCGGGAGAAGAGCAAGCGGAAGATCGTCGCGACCTGTCCGCACTGCTTCAACACCCTCGGCAACGAGTACGGCCAGCTCGGCGGCGAGTTCGAGGTCGTGCACCACACCCAGCTGCTGGCCCACCTGGTCAGCACCGGCAAGCTCACCCCGGTGCAGCCGGTCGACGGCGGCGTCACCTACCACGACCCGTGCTACCTGGGCCGGCACAACCGGGTGTTCGCCCCGCCGCGTGAGGTGCTCGGCACCGCGATCGAGGGCGAGCTGACCGAGATGCCGCGGAACAGCGAGCGCTCCTTCTGCTGCGGCGCCGGCGGCGCCCGCATGTGGATGGAGGAGAAGATCGGCAAGCGGATCAACGTGGACCGGGTCGAGGAGGCCATGTCCACCGGCGCGAAGACGGTCGCCGTCGGCTGCCCGTTCTGCTCGACGATGCTGAACGACGGCGTGAACGGCAAGGGCGCCGGCGAGCAGGTCGAGGTCGTCGACGTGGCCAGCGTGCTGCTCCGCTCGGTGAAGCCGGAGCAGGCGACCGGCGACAAGGAGAGCGAGCCGGCGGTAGCGGGCTGACGCGTACCGCCGAACCGACGGCGGCGGCACCCGACGGTGCCGCCGCCGTCGGCGTCAGGAGGTGGTGGTGACCATGACGGTGGCCGCGGTCGTCGTCGCCACCAGGACTGCGGCCTGGGTCTCCTCGATCGCCTTCCGGGTCGCCGCCGAAGCCCAGTCGCCCGCGCCGATCTCCGCGAGCCGGCGCTTCACGCGATCCTTCGGCAGGTCGCGGAACAGCCCGCGGTGCAGCCCCACGGCCTTGACCAGGCCGAGCAGGGCGGCGGTGCGCGGGTCCACGGGACTGTCGGCGGCGACCGCCGCCAGCATCCGCTGCCGGGCCTCCGCCTCCACCGTCGGCTCCGCGCCGGTCGAGGACGGATACCGGGTACGCGGAAAGACCCAGAGCACCTTGTCCGACTCGCGGCGCAGCACCCCGGCGGTCACCAGCCCGTCCAGGATCTGCTCGGGGAGGTCCCGGGCGAGCCGGGTGACCCACTCCTTGGGCCGGCGCCGCTTCGGCTCGGCGTTGATCCGCTGCAGCGCCTCGTCGAGCTGGCGTTGCCCGACCGGGGTGGCGTCGGTCACCACCAGCCGATCGTCGGTGACCGTCACGCGGCCGGCGAGGGCCAGCTCCACCAGGAGGGCACCGGCGAGCCCGTGGTCGAGCGCCGGCCGGCCGAGCCGGTCCACACCCTCGTCGTCGTAGCTGAGCAGGACCAGATCGTGGGCGAGCGTGTGGTGGACCATGTCCCGACAGTAACCGCGACCACCAAGCTCCGTATCGACCGATGCCATTCTGCAAATGCGCCCTCACGCATCGTGCCGAGGGGGTTGCGCAGCAGTGACGGGGACGATTGTCGCCTTGATTCCGTAACGGTCCTTCCCTAATGTTGGGCGTCGGCCGCTGTGGCTCGTCTGTCTCGCCCACTTCCCCGTCGCGAGGCGCCCGACGGCCGGGTTGCAAAAGGAGTCGGTGCCGGTGGCAACCATGCCCCTTCATCGCCACGCCCCGGGACGGTCCCCCCGTCCGGGCGGCCTGCGCCGAGTCGTCCACCGTCTGCTCACCCTGGTCGCCGCCGTCGCGGTAGGTGCCGGCGCACTGGCGGCGCCCGCGTACGCCGAGCCGTCCGTGGACGAGATCGAGGCCGCGATCGACAAGCAGTGGAGCCAGCTTGAGCCCACGATCGAGCAGTACAACAAGGTCCGGGCGCAGCTGAAGACCAACCGCAAGAAGTCGGCCGAGATCCAGAAGAAGATCACGCCGCTCGCTCTGGAGAGCGAGATCGCGATGAACCGGGTCGGTGACCTGGCTTCCCGGTACTACATCACCGGGCCGTCGCAGGAGATCGGCGCGCTGCTGGTCAACGCCGACCCGAGCGCGCTCGGCGAGCAGCTCACCCTGCTGGACCGGCTGGCCGCCGCGGAGCGCAAGCAGCTCGAGGGCGTGCTGGCGGTCCGCAAGAAGTACGACGACCAGAAGGCCGCTCTCGACACGCTCATCGCCAACCAGGTCAAGCAGGAGCAGGAGCTGGCGGCGAAGAAGAAGCAGATCGACGCCGAGATCAAGCGCCTCGAGAAGTCGCTGCCGAAGACCACGGTGAAGACGGAGAAGTGCCCGACCATCAACGGCGTGGTCAGCGAGGCCGCCCGGATCGCCATCCGGACCGCCTGCGAGCAGATCGGTGATCCGTACGTCTGGGGTGCCGACGGGCCGAACTCGTTCGACTGCTCCGGCCTGACCCAGTACGCGTACAAGGCGGCCGGTATCTACCTGACCCACCACACGGGCAATCAGTGGAACGAGGGCAAGGCCATCGCGCGGGCCGACGCCCGCCCCGGTGACCTGGTCTTCTTCCGTAGCGACCTGAGCCACGTCGGCCTGTACATCGGCAACGACAAGATGGTGCACGCGCCACGGACCGGTAAGGACGTGACCGTCGCCAGCATCAACAACATGCCGGTCGCCGGCTTCCGACGGCCCGGCTGATCCGGCCACAGCGGACAGCGGGCCCCGGGACGACACGTCCCGGGGCCCGCTTCGCGTGTGCCCTCGTCGCGCTGGTGGCGGCGCCGGCCGGCGGTCGCCGGCCGGCACGTCAGCGGGTCGGCCAGGTGCGCCAGTTCTGCCAGGAGCGGCTCGGCGTCGGGCCGCGCTGCCCCTGGTACCGCGATCCGTAGACGGCCGAGCCGTACGGGTGCTCGGCCGGTGAGGACAGGCGGAAGATGCAGAGCTGGCCGATCTTCATGCCCGGCCACAGCGTGATCGGCAGGTTCGCCACGTTGGAGAGCTCCAACGTGACGTGGCCAGAGAAGCCGGGGTCGATGAAGCCGGCGGTGGAGTGCGTGAGGAGCCCCAGTCGGCCGAGCGAGCTCTTGCCCTCCAGCCGCCCGGCGAGCTGCTCGCCGAGCGAGATGACCTCGAGCGTCGACGCGAGCACGAACTCGCCGGGGTGCAGCACGAACGGCTCGCCGTCGGGCACCTCGACGGTCGAGGTGAGGTCGTCCTGCTGGCGGGACGGGTCGATGTGCGTGTACAGGTGGTTGTTGAAGACCCGGAAGAGCTTGTCGAGCCGTACGTCGATGCTGGACGGCTGGACCAGCTCGGGGTCGAACGGCTCCAGCGCCAGCGTGCCGGCCTTGATCTCGAGGACCAGGTCGCGGTCGGAGAGCAGCATCGCACCACCATATCGAGAGGCGTGTTCCGGTCCCGTGTCGGCGTGCATCTTCGTACATCTGTTCGATAGAATGCCACCATGGCTTCCTGGTCCGAATTCGCCGCCGACGAGCCCCGACTCGCCGACGGGATCCGTCATCTCCTCCAGCAGTACGGGCCAGGCCTGGGCTATCTGGCCACGGTCCGCGCCGACGGCGGGCCCCGCGTGCACCCGGTCTCTCCCGTGGTCACCGACGAGGGCCTCTTCTGCTTCGTGATCGAGTCGCCGAAACGGCGCGACCTGGAGCGCGACGGGCGTTACGCGCTGCACTCCTTCCCCGCCGAGGAGAGCGACGACGAGGCGTACGTGGCGGGCCACGCCCGGCCGGTGACGGATCCCGCCCGGGTGACCCGGTTGGCCCGCCTGCACCGCGCCGCGTTCGACGTGGACTGGCGGCTCTTCGAGTTCACCATCGACGTCGCGATGCTCGCCCGCCACGACGCCGGCGCCGGCCGCGGCCGGCCCGCCGTACAGGTCTGGCTGGATCCGGCCGCGCCGGGCGCCGCGGAGGCGCCTGCCGTCGGGCGCGCGCGCCATCCGGCTGCGGCCTGACCGGCTCCGCCCCCTGAAAACGCCGGTGCCGGCTCCGAGGCTCGGAGCCGGCACCGCCATGAGGTACGTCCGGAGCTATGCCGCCCGGTACGCGTTCCAGGCGGTCAGCATGCGGCTGGCCTGGCCCGCGGTGAACTGGTACATGCAGGAGTCGTACGTGTAGTCCATGAAGTTGGTGATCGGGTCCTTGCCCGGCGCGGAGCAGGTGTCCCGCCCGGTCGGGCACTCGAAGGCCGGGGAAGCCTCGGCCGGGGTGTCGCTGACGCTGTCGCCCGAGCCGGTGCACCCGCCCTGGAAGGTGTGGTAGAGGTTCAGCCAGTGACCGACCTCGTGGGTGCCCGTGTCGCCCAGGTTGTAGTTGGTCGCGTTGCCGCCCGGCAGCGACTCGCTGAGCACGACGACGCCGTCCATCTTGTTAAGCGACCGGGTCGGGAACGTCGCCCAGCCGAGCAGGTCGTCACTGAGTTCGCCCAGGTAGAGGTTGAGCGTGCTCTTGCCGCCCGTACGCAGCGAGGTCTTCATCGACCGCTCTGCCGACGAACCCTGGACGATCGGGTACCAGCTCGGGTTGGTGACCCGGTTGATCTTCTGCACCTGGAACCGGAAGGCCGTCGCCGCGCCGCCGGTCGCACCGCTGAACGAGTTGTTCAGCACGGTGATCTGCGAGTTGATCATCGAGTCCGGGATGTTGCCGCCGGCCCGGGTGCTGTCCCGCTGGATCACGTGCACCACGACCGGAACCGTGATCGAGGCGGCGGCCGCGGACACCGTCGAACGCATGCCCTTGCGCTTGACGCGCTCCTGAACCAGGTCGGTCAGCTCGTTCTCCCGAGCCATCACCTGGGCGACCGTCAGGTGGTTCGGGTCGTGCTTGACCACGCCACCACCGGGCCGGGCCTTCGACTTGGCGTGCGCGTCGACCGGCTCGCAGTCCTCGCTCTCCGCGTGCGCGGCCCCGTGAGTGTCGACCGGTGCCGCGGCGGCCGGGGCGAAGCCGACCGTGGCGGCACCGAGGAGCAGGGCGAACGACGTCGACGCGATGCCGGCGTAACGACGGGTCAGCAGGTTGGGACGAAGTCCCATGGGCCCACCTCTTTCTGGCGGCGCGGCAGGGGGTGTGTCGCGCCGTGGCTGGAAACGTGTGGCAGACGTTACATCGGATAGACGGATCTGAAAACGCCCATATGTTGCCCGGAAGAAACTTTTCTCTGCCACGGGTCGATTCATGATCGATGTTTCGGCAGACGGTGTCCAGCCCTTCCCGCCGTGCGAGCCGGCCGTGTCGGGCCCGGCCGTGTCCAGGGGTACCTGGGTGCACGCAGGGCTGCGCCTCAGGTACAGTGGTGCCGCCTGCGGGTGTAGTTCAATGGCAGAACATCAGCTTCCCAAGCTGACAGTGCGGGTTCGATTCCCGTCACCCGCTCCACGATCGAGGCCCCGGCCGGGACGCGAATCCCAGCCGGGGCCTTCGATGTCATGCAGCGGCCTACCCGATTTGGTAGGTGAGCCAGCCGGTGTCGCTGAACTCCTGGCGGACACCGTCGTTGGCGGGGCTGAAGACGCGGCAGTTGCAGGGACCGGTGGGTTGCTTCACCGAAGCCTCGGCGTAGTACCAGACCTGTCCCAGGTAGGCCCGGAAGCTGCGGCTGGTGCGAGGTGGCACCGTCACCGCCGGGTACGCCTGGCAGTCGGCGTCGAAGAGCCACAGCACGTACGCCTCGCTGAACGTCGTCAGAGTGCCCCGGACGGGATCACCCCACCGGTCCGCAGGTACGTCGCTCAAGAAGAACTCGTACCCGGCCTGGCCCTTGGTCTGCTTGACGCATGCCTGCATCAGCTTCGCCGGAGGGGGTGCCGGCTCGGATGCCGCCGTGGTGTCCGGTGCCGACGCGGGCGAGGGCGGCGACGGTGACCACAGGCTGCTCCAGCGGTGACCGGTAGCGGCAGGAACCCCGAGCACAACGGCCAGGATCAGAATGGCGGCGCCCGATGCGATGGCGGTGACGGTGGGCCGTCGACGACCTGCCTGATTCGTGAGTTTTCCCCGAGAGATCACGTCGCGTCTCCGCTTCCTGTCAGCTGGCCGGCTGACCGTCGTACGACGTCCGCCGTCCGGAATCGATGCCGGCTGAACGCGACGGGGCCCGGCCGATCGGCCGGGCCCCGTCAACGTGTGCCGTCCCTACCGCTCCGCGTGGGCCTTCTGGACCGCCTCGGCGGCGGCCTTGATGGTGGCGGCGTCCCGCTGGCTGTGGTCAGCCGTCGAGTCCGCCGCCGCACGCCGGGCGTCCACCTCGACGGCGGTTTCCGTCGCCCGGTACACGTTCGTGGCGTTGTTGACTGCGGTGTAGCCGCTCGGGCCGCTGATGAAGTAGCCGAGAATGTCCAGCTGCGTCGCATTGACCACCGGTGCCGAACCGAACACCAGGCCCGTGTGGACCGACCCGGACATCTCGTCAGCGACGATCGCCAGCTCGAAGAGCAGGTCCTCCGAGGTGCCGGGGGTCAGCATCAGCGGAGCGTCCAGCGAGCCCATGAGGGCACCGCCGGCCAGGGCGTCCGGCCAGTTCGCCCCGGTGGCGACGCCGAGGTGGTTCGAGCCGCCGAAGAACTCGTAGGCGATGTACATCGCGGTCTCGTAGCGCGAGGCGCCGGCGAGCGGCTTGCCACCGTACGACCGGGTGGCGATGTCACCCCAGAGCCCGATGCCGTAGATCTCGGCGCTGCTGGACACGGTGTCCAGGTAGCTCTTGGTGGCGGGCGGCAGCTTGTCGTCGTTGGTCAGCACGACGACCGCCGAGCTGCCCTTGCCGGGCAGGTTCTGTGCGCCGGCCGCGGCGCCGGCCGCGAGCGCGTCCGGGAAGTTCATACCGGTCGCGGCGAGCACCTTGCCCGGCGTCGGGTCGATCTCGTTGGCGATCGCGATGGAGGTCGCGAAACGGTCGGTGCCGGCGACCCGCTTCGGGGTGAACCCGAGCGCGCGGACCTGGTTCTCGACGGTGGTGGAGAGCGCACCCGCGGCGCTGCCCAACAGGTAGACGGTGCTGCCCGGGTTCAGGATCCGGGTGAGCTCGGTGCCGACCGACGGCTGCAGGGTGGTGGTCGGGGTCATCAGGAGCGGGCCGGTCTTGGCGGTGGCCAGGGCGGACCCGCCGAGCGCGTCGGCGAAGGTGTCCGAACGGGACAGGACCGCGACGGAGGCCTTGGGCCGCGGGTCTGAGGCGTTGCTGCGGCTGGCCCAGTGCGACTGGGAGATCGCGTTCGCCGTGCCGAACCGGTCGGTCCCGGCGAGCCGGACCACCCGGTCCTTCTTGGTGGGCTGGAAGTCCGGGACGCCGAGCACGTGGGGCACGACGGACACGGCCGCGCCGGCGGTGGTCGCGGCGGCCCCGACGGACGAACCCTGGTTGAAGGCGACCGAGGTGCCATCGGCCTTGAGCACCGGATCCGACTTGGCCGAGCCACCCGTGGTGACCTGGATCGGCGTGGCGCCGGCCGAGGTGGCGGTCACCCAGACCTGGCCGCCGCGGATGAAGGCGACCTTCGACCCGTCGGCCGAGACCGACGGGCTGGCCGCGTCCGTGACGATGCGGGTGTAGGTGCTGCCGTCGAGAAAGCCGATCTCCGGCGTGCCGGTCGGGTTGCCGGAGGCGTCGGAGGCCTGCTTCTGCACGACCAGGCGGCTGCTGCCGTTGGTGTCCGGCTCCGAGTAGTGGTTGCCGTCGTTCGGCGAGCGGCGGACCGCGTCGTAGCCGTAGGCGGCGACGCTCTCCTCGATCCGCCAGGGGGTGCCGCTGGACTTCGCGGCCCAGACGACTGTCGAGCCGTCGCCGACCCACTCCGGGGTGGCACGGGTGACGCCGTCGGTGGCCTCGACGATCGGGTAGACGAACTCGGTGTTGGCGCCGATGGTCGCGATGTCGCCCAGGTCGGTCACGAACACCGCCCGGCTGCCGTCGGGCGACCACGCCGCGTCGCTGATGTCGTAGCCGTCGTACGAGGTCACCACGCTGTCGTCGGCGGCGCGGATCACCGTGCCACCGTCGCTGCCGGTGACCAGCCCGCTGGGGCCGTGGGTCGCGTGCGCTGGGCCGGCGCCGCCGAAGAGGGTGGTGGCGCCGATGGCGAGCAGGACGACGCCCGCTCCCGAGCGACGCCGCAAGAAGGATCGGGGCAAGGAAAGCTCCTCGAAGACGATTCGCGCCGCGGCGGCATCGGCGGCCGGATCGGCCGGGGGCGGCGCCGCTTCACTGTAGAGGACCACCGCCCCGACGCGCTGCCCCGAGTCGTACGCGTCGAGCCACGCAACGTAAGGGCCTCGGATCGGTGCAGGATGCTCCACCGCGCGGCGAAGCGTTGGTGGCAGGTCATCCTTTCGGCCAGACATTTCCCACGAGCCCGGCCCGGGGCGGCGGCGACTTAAGAGATCTTTTAGTGTGCTGACCATCTGCGCCGCCCCGCGTCGGATCAGCCGGCAGACGGGTGCACCCCAACGGCGCCTCTCATCAGCAGGGAGTTCCCTTGCCCCCAACCTCCGTTCGCCGCTACGCGGTGCTCGCGTCGGCCCTCGCCCTGGGCTCGACCGCACTTGTGGCCGGCGCCCCCACCGCCAGCGCCAGCCTGCCGGGCTCCGGCAACGTGCTGACCACCAGCAACAACGGCATCTCGCTGCAGGTTTTCAACGACCCCAGCCGCGGCGCCATCCCCAACCCCTACGGCGAGACGATGCGCGACGTCGCCTGGTCGCCGGACGGCAGCGTCGGCGCCTACATCGACCCGGACGGCGGCATCAGCACCATCCGCTGGGACGGCGCGGACGCCTTCTACCAGCTCTTCCGCGACCCGTCCGCGACCTGGGAGAGCCCCACCTGGCGGGGCAACGGCGCCAGCCTGATCTGGGCCGAGAAGCCGGGCAGCGGGCCCTGGCGGATCCGGATCGCCCCGAGTTCCTCGACGGTCGACTTCGGTGGCCAGCTCTCCCCGGTCGCTGACACCCGGCACTACCGCAACCCGGACGGCGGTCCGGACCAGAAGGTGGTGTTCCAGCGCCAGGAGGATAACGGTTCGGGTAGCCCGACCGGCCAGTCCAGCGTCGTGCTCTACGACCCGGCCAAGCCGGCCGACCAGCGGATCACGGTGATCGACGACAACGGGTCCAACCCGGCCCTGTCGCCAGACGGCACGAAGGTCGCTTTCGTCCGCGCCGGTCAGATCGTCGTCTCCGACCTCAGCGGCGCGAACGAGGTCGTCGTCACCAGCAACGCCGGCACGAAGGACAACCCGGTCTGGTCGCCGGACGGCAAGACCATCGCCTTCAACCAGGGCAGCACCCCGGTGGCGACCGCCGCCGCGAACGGCTCCCAGGCGGCGGCCCCGATCAACGTGCCGGGCGCCAGCGGCAAGCCGGCCTACCAGCCGCGGAAGCGGGACCGGGTGGCCCGGCTGGCCGGCCAGACCCGGTACACCACCGCCACCGCCGTCTCCCAGTCGCACTGGAAGACCGTCGGCAACGGGTCGGACACCCGGGAGCAGGCCCAGTCCGTCGTGCTGTCGCGTTCGGACACCTTCGCCGACGCGCTCGCCGGCTCCGCGCTGGCGACCGCCAAGCGCGGTCCGCTGCTGATGACCCCGCCCACCTCGCTTGAGGCCACCACGAAGGCGGAGATCCAGCGGGTGCTCGCCCCGGGTGGCACCGTCTACCTGCTCGGCAGCCCGGGCGCTCTGTCCACCAGCGTGGAGAACGCGGTCAAGGCGCTCGGCTTCACGGTGAAGCGCGTCCAGGGCAGCGACCGCTTCGGCACCTCGGTGGCGATCGCCAAGGAGATCAACCCGGATCCCGACCTGGTGCTGCTGGCCACCGGCATGAACTTCCCGGACGCGCTGGCGGCCGGCGCGGCGGCCGGCTCGTACAACACCCCGGGCAGCCCCGCGTCCGCGGTCGTCGTGCTCACCAACGAGGCTCAGCTACCGCCGGTCACCAAGACCTACCTCGACTCGCTGCCCGAGGGCGGGCAGACCATCTTCGGTATCGGCCGGTTCGCCGCACAGGCCGCAACCGGCTACGACGAGGACAACGCCGTCCCGGTCTGGGGCCCGGACCGGTACCAGACGGCCCTCCTGACGGCCTGGACGTTCTTCGGCGGCCAGAGCCATGTGGGTCTCGCGACCGGCAGCAACTGGCCGGACGCCCTGGCCGGTGGTGCGCTGATGGGCCTGCTCAACGGCCCGCTGATGCTCACCCCGGGCACCGCCGCCGACCTCGGTGTCGACGCCGAGCTGCTGCTGGGCCAGTCCGCCGGGTCCACCCGGGAGGTGCTGGTCTTCGGCTCCGCCGCCGTCGTGACCGATCACCAGCGCAACCGGGCCGGCTACTGGATCAGCGGCCCGCTCGGCGCCGCCGTGGTGAACAACCCGACGGACGTCAACCCGTCGGTTCGCACCGCCGCCGGCCTGCGTGCCGCCAGCACGCAGACCGTCGACCTGCGCACCGCCGAGGAGGCGGCCGAGGCCGCCGAGACGGCGCGCGAGCACCTCGACGCCCGGCGCTGACCGCTCAACCTCAGCGAAAGGGCCCGGCCGGAAACGGTCGGGCCCTTTCCGTACCCGGGGCCCGGTATCCGCCCGGGCGCCGCACCGGCGGCGGCTAGGGTGGTGATCATGCGGATCGGCATCGTGATCCTTCAGGACCAGCGCTGGTCGGAGTCCGGGCGGCGGTGGCGGCTGGCCGAGGAGTGGGGCTTCGACCACGCCTGGACGTACGACCACCTCGGCTGGCGGGACCTGGTGGACGGGCCGTGGTTCGACTCGATGGGCACGCTGACCGCCGCGGCGTCCGTCACCCGCCGGATCCGGCTCGGCACCCTGGTCGCCTCACCCAACTTCCGGCACCCGGCCGTCTTCGCCCGCCAGGTGACCACCCTCGACGACGTGTCCGGCGGGCGGGTCCTGCTGGGTCTGGGCGCCGGCGGGATCGGGTTCGACGCCGCCGTGCTGGGCGGCGGGACCCTGCCTCCGCGGCAGCGGGTGGACCGGTTCGCCGAGTTCCTCGAACTGCTCGATCTGGTGCTGCGCGAGGACGGGACCACGTGGAGCGGAGAGTGGTTCGCCGCCGTGGACGCCCGGAACAATCCCGGCTGCGTACAGACCCCGCGCGTACCGTTCGTGGTGGCCGCCAACGGCCCCCGATCGATGCGGCTGGCGGCCCGTTTCGGCCAGGGCTGGGTCACCACCGGTAGCGGGGGTGACGACCTGGAGGCCTGGTGGCGCGGCGTGGCCGACCTGACCGCCCGGATGGACAAGACCCTGGCGTCGGCCGGCCGGGACCCGGCCTCGCTCGACCGGTACCTGTCGTTGGACTCGGCACCCGTCTTCTCGCTGCGCAGCGCCGACTTCTTCGCGGAGCAGGTGGGGCGGGCCGCGGGGCTCGGGTTCACCGACGTGATCACCCACTGGCCGCGGCACAGCAGCTGGTACGCGGGCGACGAGGCCGTCCTGGTGGACGTGGCCACCCGACTGTTGCCCGAGCTGCGGCGCGTCACCCGGTGACCCGGCGCGCTACGTGCCCAGGTCGCCGGTGGTGAGGCCGCCGTCGCCGGCGGAGACGAGGCGGAACCGGACGCAGACGACGGTGGTGTCGTCGTCGACGGGAGTGCCCGTCCGGGCCCAGTACGCCCGGTGACCGGCCCGCCACTCCTCGATCGACCGGTCGCCCTCCCCCTCGGACCGGGCGAAGTCCCACGAGACGTCGGCGAAGCGGACGACCTCCACACCGGTGACCTCGACGACGGCGACCAGCCCGTCGTCGTCGTCGACGAGAGCCAGCCGCTCACCGACCTGCTCCAGCTCCTCGCCTTCCCGCTCGTACTCGCTGAGCAGCCCGGCGGTCGCCTGCTTCACCCCGGCGAGTACGAGGGCGTTCAGGTTCGCGCGGAGCTCACCCGGCGTACCGAGGTCGAGGGTGCGCAGTCCACCGATCCGAGGCCACATCCTGCCGAGGCTACCGGGCGCCGTCCCCCGTGGCGGGCCGGTGCGGCGGTACCGCGGCCGGCGCTGCCGGACGGCTTCGACGTGACCACCGCCGGTCGCTGGGTGGCCGAGGAGTTCGGGGCCGGGACGATGGTCACGGGGCGAGGTCGGCCCCGGTGAGCAGCGCCCGGATCCGCAGTTCGTCCGCGACCTGCGGGGAGCAGTCGGCCACCACGGCGGCGGCCCCGACCGTGGCGGCTCCGCGTGCCGCGCAGATCTCGTAGAGAGCGCGTACCTGGGCGCCGGTGGCGACCCAGTCGTCGACCACCAGCACCCGGTCGTCCGGCCCGAGGTGCCGGTCGCGTACGGCGAGGTCGACCCGGCGGCCCCGGAAGTCCGGTGGGCTCTGTGCCCAGGTCAGCGCGCCGGGTGGCAGCCGGCCGTCGCCCGGCTTGTGCGCGGCGACGAACCCGACGCCGAGCGCCGTCGCGGCGAGCGGCCCGAGCAGGTATCCGGTGACGGCCGGGGCGAGGACCAGCGTGGGCCGGGCGGCCCGGAACGGCTCGACCAGGGCCGGGCCGAGGCCGGCCAGCACCGGAGCGTCGCGCCACCAGCCGGAGACGTCGCTGACGAGGTGGGTCGCACCGGGCCCGGGGTCGATCCACTGGACCAGTTCGGCGAGACGTCGGCTCAGCTCAACGCGCATGTCGTCCATCCTCTGGCAACGGGTGCCGGCGTGGGCCCCGGGTCGGCCGGGCCACCGAGGGTCGGATGATCGGCTACACGTTTCCCCGCAATTCCGGTCATATCATCGTGATCACGTTGACTTCGGAAGTGCTTCGCTCGTTACGGTCCGACCCGGTTTGTTCAGATGACGAAAGGACCGGGCCGGTGGCTGGCAGGCACTCCCGTACCCGTAGGTTCTCCTCCCCGACCGGCATCGCGGCCGCGGCGGCCCTCGGTGTCGCGCTCGCGGTCGGCGGTACCGTCGGCGCCGTCCAGCTGACCTCCGGTGCCGAGCCCGAGCGGCCCGTCGCGGTCGATCTGACCCCCACCGACGTCCCGACCAGCACCACCCCCGGATCGCCGACCGCGTCGCCGAGCGCCAGCGTCGCACCGAGCCCGAGCACGAGCACGACGGTGACCCGTGAGACCCAGGCGCCGTCGCGCAGCAAGCCACGGAGCGCGGCGCCGAAGCCGACCGCGACGAAGAAGACCACCGCGGCCCCGTCCGTGGTGGACGCCGGGTCGTGCGGTGCGTCCTTCTACTCGGAGGGGCAACTCACCGCCAACGGTGAGTACTTCGACCCGTCGGCCATGACCGCCGCCCACAAGACGCTGCCGTTCAACACGAAGGTCCGGGTCACCAACCCGGCCACCGGCAAGTCGGTGACGGTGCGGATCAACGACCGGGGCCCCTTCATCGAGGGGCGCTGCCTGGACCTGTCGCGTGCGGCCTTCGCCGCCATCGCGCCGCTGAGCGCGGGGCACGTCGAGGTCCGGTACGAGGTGCTGGGCTGAGCCGGTGCGGGGCCGCGATCGGGCCCCGTGGGTGGACCGCCCGGCCACATCCACCTCGGACGTCGGGCCAGGTTCATTCACCGGCTCACGTCCATCAGGCATGCTGTCCCTCGTACGCACGCACGCCTTTCAGTCGGGTCGCGGCCCGCTGAGCCCCGGATCCCGCGCCGGCCTCGGCGCGGCCCTCGCTCTGCTCGCACTCGTGTCCGCGATGGAACTGGCGGACGGCCGGGGTGCCAACTACATCGCCCTGATGGTGGCCGCGCCGTTCCTCGCGGCGGCACTCGGGTCCTGGCGTGTGGTGCTGGCGGTGGGCGCCGCGGCCACCGTCATCGGGGCGAGCTTCGCGCTGGGCGAGCGGACCGTCTCGCTCTCCACGGCGGTCGCCGTCGCCGGCATCGCGTTGGGCACCGCGCTGGCCGCGGCGACGGCGGCGGTACGGCAGCGGCAGGCCGAGCAGATCGCGGAACTGTCGAAGCTGGCCGCGGTCGCCCAGCAGGCGGTGCTCCGGCCGTTCGGCCCGCAGGTGGGTTCGTTGGCCGTCGCCGCCCGCTACATCTCGTCCACCGCCACCGCGGAGATCGGCGGCGACCTGTACGAGGCGCTGGACACGCCGTACGGCGTACGCATGATCATCGGTGACGTCCGCGGCAAGGGCCTGGACGCGGTCCGGCTGGCCAGCATCGTCCTGGGCTCCTACCGGCACGTGGCGTACGAGCGGGCGGACCTGCGGGCGGTCGTCGCCGACCTGGACCGGGCGGTCGCCCGCAGCGTGGGCGATGAGGACTTCGTGACCGCTGCCCTGGTGGAGGAGCGGGGCGGCACGCTGACGATCGTCAACTGCGGTCACCCGCCGCCGCTGCTCCTGCGTCACGGCGCGGTCATCCCGCTGGAGCCGCCCGCCCCGGCGCCGCCGCTGGGCTTCATGCCGGTCGTCCGGCCCCGGGTCGAGCGGCTGGAGCCCGGTGACCGGCTGTTGCTGTTCACCGACGGGCTGGGCGAGGCGCGCCGGGACGGCGAGTTCTTCCCGACCGCGGACCGGGCGTGGCGCCTGCTCGGGCACGGCACGGTGGCCGACGGGTTGGCATCCCTGGAGGCGGCCCTGGTCGAGTGGGTCCACGGCCGGCTCGACGACGACATCGCCCTGGTGTTGATGGAGTACACGGGCGCCCGTACCGACGTCACGGCGGCGGTGCCGAGCTGGGAGGTCGGCGCGGCGGAGGGCTGAGCCGGGCGCCGGTCGCCGAGTGCGACCGGAACCTGAACCGGAAGTGTGTAATCGCTGTCACTTCAGAGATCGGCTTGTCGTTGTCTACCCGCGAGTAATACAGTCGGGGTTACTGATCGGTAACACCTGTCCGGAAGCGGGGCCAGCGAGCATGACCCACTACAAGAGCAACCTTCGGGACCTCGAGTTCAACCTGTTCGAGGTCTTCGGGGCGGACCGGACGTTCGGCCAGGCGCCGTACACGGAGCTGGACGTCGACACCGCCCGCAGCTTCCTCTCCGAGGTCGACCGCCTGGCCCGCGAGGACCTCGCTGCCAGCTACACGGACAGCGACCGCAACCCGCCGGCGTTCGACCCGGCGACGCACACCGCGCCGCTGCCGCAGTCGTTCAAGAAGTCGTACCAGGCGTTCATGGACTCCGAGTTCTGGCGCCTGGACCTGCCGGAGGTGCTGGACGGCTCCAACGCGCCGCGCGCCCTCTGGTGGTCCCTCGCCGAGCTGGTGCTGGGTGCCAACGCCCCCATCTGGATGTACGCCTCCGGCCCGTCCTTCGCGCACGTGCTGCACGTCGAGGGCACCGAGCGGCAGAAGAAGTGGGCCAAGCTGTTCATCGACAAGCAGTGGGGCTCCACGATGGTGCTCACCGAGCCGGACGCCGGCTCGGACGTCGGCGCCGGCCGCACCCGCGCCATCCCCCAGCCGGACGGCTCCTGGCACATCGAGGGCGTGAAGCGCTTCATCACCTCCGGTGAGCACGACCTGTCCGACAACATCGTCCACTACGTCCTGGCCCGCCCGGTCGGCGTCGAGGGCGTCGGCGGCCCGGGCACCAAGGGCCTGTCCCTGTTCGTCGTTCCGAAGTACCACTTCGACGAGGAGACCGGCGAGCTGGGCGAGCGCAACGGCGTCTACGCCACCAACGTCGAGCACAAGATGGGTCTGAAGGTCTCGAACACCTGCGAGATGACCTTCGGTGAGCACGGCGTACCGGCGAAGGGCTGGCTGCTGGGCGAGAAGCACGACGGCATCCGGCAGATGTTCATGATCATCGAGTACGCCCGGATGATGGTCGGCACGAAGGCGATCGCCACGCTCTCCACCGGCTACCTGAACGCGCTCGAGTACGCCAAGAGCCGGGTGCAGGGCGCCGACCTGATCCAGATGACCGACAAGACCGCCCCCCGCGTCACCATCACCCATCACCCGGACGTGCGCCGCTCGCTGCTGCTGCAGAAGTCGTACGCCGAGGGCCTGCGCGCCCTGGTCTGCTACACCGCCAGTTGGCAGGACAAGGTCGCGATCGCCGAGGCGGCCGGTGACGAGAAGGCCATCAAGCTCGCCAAGCGGGTCAACGACCTGCTGCTCCCGCTGGTGAAGGGCGTCGGCTCCGAGCGGGCGTACGAGCTGCTCGGCCACGAGTCGCTCCAGACGTTCGGCGGTTCCGGCTTCCTCCAGGACTACCCGCTGGAGCAGTACGTCCGGGACGCCAAGATCGACACCCTGTACGAGGGCACCACCGCGATCCAGAGCCTCGACCTGATCTTCCGGAAGATCGTCCGGGACAACGGCAAGGCCCTGATGGCGGTCGCCGGCGAGATCCAGGAGTTCATCGCCACCGAGGGCGGCAACGGCCAGCTCAAGGAGGAGCGGCAGGCGCTGGGCAAGGCGCTCGCCGAGATCCAGAACATCCTCGGCGTGATGACCGGCTGGCTGGGCGAGGCGCAGGGCGGCGACCCGCGCGCCCTGTACAAGGTCGGCCTGGGCAGCCGCCGGTTCCTGCTGGCGGTGGGCGACCTGGTCGTGGGCTGGCTGCTGCAGAAGCAGGCCGACGTGGCGCTGAAGGCGCTGGGCGGCGACGTGACCGCGGCCGACAAGGCGTTCTACACCGGCAAGGTGGCCGCTGCCCGGTTCTTCGCCCGCGAGGTTCTGCCCCGCATCGGCGCCGACCGGCGCATCATCGAGAACACCGACCTCGACGTCATGGACCTCCCGGAGGAGGCCTTCTGAGCCGTACGGCGATGAAGGGCTGATCCGGGACGGACCCGGCACGGACGGCCGGCGGGCACAGGCCCGCCGGCCGTCCTGCCGTCCAGGTCGCGTTCCGGGGACCCGGTAGCGGCGGCCGGATCCGGGGTAGCCCGGGCTGGCGGCGGGTAATCGGCCCCCGGACACGTCAGAGAACGCCCAGAGCCACCGCACGGGGGAGTGCAGCGCACATGGGCATTGGTAGCGGCATCTTCCTGATCGCCCTCGGCGCGATCCTCACCTTCGCCATCCGGGCCAACGTCTGGTGGGTCGACCTGCGTGCGGTCGGCTGGGTGTTCATCCTGGCCGGGCTCGCCGTCCTGCTCACCACGCTCTGGTTCTGGCAGGACCGGCGCAAGCGGGCCCGGACCCTGATCGTGGAGGAGAACCGGCTGTCGCACCCGACCGCGATGATGCCGCCGCCTCCCGACCCGCCACCGCCCACGGCGCCCCCGTCCTGACCTGCCCGGAATGAGCCACGCACCGATGCGGTGCGTGGCTCAGCCACGTGCGGTGTGCGTGGCGGTCAGGACGGCGTCCCCGCGGCCGAGCCCCGCCCACTCGACCGTCGTCCGGTGCACGGCGACGCCGCTGGTGCGCAGCCCGTCCTGGTCCGCCCGCTCCGGGTCGAGCAACGCCGACAGCAGCGAGATGCCGGGGTTGTGGGCGATCAGCAGCACGGTCCGGGTGCCGGGATCGACCCGGCGGACCAGGGTCAGCAGGTCCTCCGGGTGCGCCTCGTACGCGTCCCCTTCGTAGTGCACGTCGGGCGCGGGACCGGCCGATCCGCCCTCCGGTGGGGTGCCGGTCATGCCCAGGGCCACGTCGTGCCAGGTCTCCCGAGTCCGCCGGGCCGCCGAGCAGATCACCACGTCCGGGAGCAGGGCGTGCTTGGCGAGCCACGCGCCGACCGCCGCCGCGTCGGCCCGACCCCGGGCCGCGAGTGGCCGCTGTACGTCCGGTCCGTCGTTCGGCGGTTCGGCCTTCGAATGCCGGAGCAGCACCAGCGTGCGGTCGTCGGCGTACGCGTCCGTCATGCCCCAAGCTTGCCCGATTGGCGATCTAACCGCCTGGGTAAGTCGATGTCTGCCGCTACCTCACCGATGGCCGCGGCGACCGGAACGCCACGTGGAGCCGAGGAGGCGACGACATGGGCATTGGTGGCAGTATCTTCCTGATCGCGCTGGGCGCGATCTTCGCGTTCGCCGTGGAGGCGAACCTGGGATGGCTCGACATCTCGGTGGTCGGCTGGGTGCTGATGCTCGCCGGTGTGGCGGGCCTGCTGGTCACCCTCTACTTCTGGAACTCCCGCCGCCGCACCGTGGTCACCCGCCCGGTCCGCGAGCAGCGGGTCGTCGCCGACCCCGCGGTGCCGGTGCAGGACCGGGTCGTGCAGGAGTACCGCGAGGTGCGCCGCCCGGGCCCGACCGTCTGACAACTGTTAAGAGGGGCCCCTTCTTCTACCGGAGACGTTAAGAAGGGGCCCTTCCTTCTGCTCAGGCGAACAGGGCGAAGTAGATCGCGATGTGGTGGCAGATCGCGGCGACCAGGGTGCAGGCGTGGAAGAACTCGTGGTGGCCGAAGACGGTCGGCCACGGGTTGGGCCGGCGCAGGGCGTAGAAGACGGCGCCGACGCTGTAGACGGCGCCGCCGGCGATCAACAGGACCAGGGCGGTGACGCCGCCCTGCCGGAGGATGTCCGGCAGCACCGCCACCGCGACCCAACCGAGCGCCAGGTAGAGCGGCGCGGAGACCCAGCGCGGGGCGTGTGGCCAGACCAGCTTGAGCGCCACGCCGCCCAGCGCGCCACCCCACACCACCGACAGGATGACGCTCGCGGGCCGGGGCTCCAGGAGCAGGACGGAGAACGGCGTGTACGTGCCGGCGATGAACACGAAGATCATCGAGTGGTCGAGCCGGCGCATGATCTGGTAGCCGCGTTCGGTCCACACCCGACGGTGGTACAGCGCGCTGGTACCGAACAGGCCGCACACGGTCAGGCTGTAGATCAGGCAGCTGACCAGGGGGGCCAGGCCGGGCCGGGTGGCGGCGATCGAGCACAGCACGATGCCGCAGACGAGGGCGACGAAGAAGGCGTACGCGTGCAGCCAGCCGCGCAGCCGCGGCTTGCCGATGTCGACCGGCTTGAGGCGAAGCGGGGCGGAGGTGCTCACGCAATCAGGTTACGACACCGTAGGTTACTTAGCGGTAGTGTATCTGGTCACGCCGGATGAACATCGGCCGGATCCGCACGACCCGTCCCGTCCGGGAGGATGGCGGCATGCGGATCCGATCGGCCGGGGCCCATGCGCTGCTGCTCGACTGTGCCGACCCGGCACCCGGCCAGCCACCGCCACCCGGGATCGCCGACCAGGTGGAGGCGTGGCGGGCCGAGCTGTGGCGCCGGCGGGAACGGGGCGAACTGGACGTCGCCGAGATCGTGCCGGCCGCGACCACCGTGCTGCTCGACGGCGTATCCGATCCCGCCCGAACCGCCGCGCTCCTCGCCGGCTGGACCCCGGCACCGGCCAGCGCGGCCACCGACGGTACGACCGTCGACGTACCCGTCGCGTACGACGGGGAGGACCTGCCGGCCGTCGCCCGGCACTGGGGTGTCGACGTGCCCGCCGTCGTACACCGGCTGACCACCACGGAGTTCCGGGTGGCCTTCTGCGGCTTCGCGCCCGGGTTCGCGTACCTGACCGGGCTCCCCGCCGGGCTGGCGGTGCCCCGGCTACCGACACCCCGGCCCCGGGTGCCGGCCGGCTCCGTCGCCCTGGCCGGCCCGTACGCCGGCATCTACCCGACCGCCTCACCCGGCGGCTGGCTGCTCGTGGGCCGGACCGACCTGCCCCTGTTCGACGTGCACGCCGAGCCGCCGGCCCGGCTCGGGCCCGGCGCCCGCGTGCGCCTGGTGCCGGCATGACCCCCCGACCCGGCCCGCCGTCCGGCCCGCTGCCCGGTGCGCCGCCCGGCCCGCTGCCCGGCCCGCCGCCCGGTGCGCGGGCATCCGGCCCGCCGGCCGTCACCCGGTCAACCGTCCCGCCCGGCGCGGTCGACGTGCTGCGCGCCGGTGCCCTCGCCACCGTGCAGGACCTCGGCCGTCCCGGCTGGGCGCACCTCGGCGTGCCGCGCTCCGGCGCGCTGGACCCGGCCGCGCTCCGGCTGGCCAACCGGCTGGTCGGCAATCCGGAGACCGCCGCCGGTCTGGAGATCACGCTGACCGGGTGCGTACTACGGTTCACCCGCGCCACCACCGTGGCCGTGACCGGAGCGGATGCCGACGTGCGGATCGGCGATCGACCCGGCGACGTGGGCCGGCCGCTCGCCGTACCGGCCGGCGCGGTCCTTCACCTCGGTCCGCCCCGCACCGGGCTGCGTTCCTGGCTGGCGGTCGCCGGGGGGATCGCCGTCGAGCCGGTGCTCGGCAGCCGCGCCACCGACACCCTCTCCGGGCTGGGCCCGCCCCCGCTACGCGACGGTGACCGGCTGCCGCTGGGTACGCCCACCGGCCCGCCGGCCCCGGTCGACGTCACCGTCACCGCGCCGCCGCCGGCGCAGGTACGGCTGGCACTGCGCCTCGGCCCGCGCGACGACTGGTTCACGCCGCTCGCGATCGACCGGCTGTTCGCGACCGCGTACACCCTCTCGCCGGTCGGCAACCGGGTCGGCGCGCGACTGACCGGCGCGCCCCTGCCCCGCGCGGTCGCCGGGGAACTGCCCAGCGAAGGGCTGGTGCTTGGTGCGGTGCAGGTGCCGGCCGACGGCCAGCCGCTGGTGTTCCTCGTCGACCACCCGACCACCGGCGGCTACCCGGTCATCGGGGTGGTGGACGACGTGACCCCGCTCGCCCAGGCCCGGCCAGGGACTACCGTGACCTTTCATGGACCTCAACGCTGACCTCGGTGAGGGCCTCGGCATCTGGCGGCTCGGCGACGACGCGGCGCTGCTGGACCTGGTGACCTCCGCGAACGTCGCCTGCGGCTTCCATGCCGGCGACGCCCCCACCATGCGCCGGGTCTGCGCGGGCGCCGCGAAGCGGGGAGTCGCGGTGGGCGCGCAGGTCGGATACCGGGACCTGATCGGATTCGGGCGCCGGCAGATCGCGTACGAGTTCGCCGAGCTGCGCGACGAGGTCCTCTACCAGCTCGGCGCGCTCGACGCGTTCTGCCGGGTGGCGGGCACCCGGGTCCGCTACCTGAAGCCGCACGGTGCGCTCTACCACGCCGCCGCGGGTCAGCAGACCGAGGCGGCGGCACTGGTCGCCGCGATCGGCGAGTACGACGATCAGCTGCCGTTGCTCTGCCCGCCCGGTTCGGTGCTCGCCCAGCTCGCCACCGGCGCGGGGCTGCGGGTGGTCGGCGAGGGCTTCGCCGACCGGGGCTACCTGCCCAACGGCCACCTGGTGCCGCGGGGCGCACCGAACGCGCTGATCGCCGACCCGGAACAGATGGCGGCGCGGGCGGTCCGGATGGCGACCGACGGGACCGTCGTGGCGGTCGACGGCAGCGTCATCCCCTGCCCGGTCGAGTCGATCTGCCTGCACGGCGACACCCCCGGCGCGGTGCGCTGCGCCGAGCTGGTGCGCGCCACCCTCATCGACGCCGGGGTCACGCTCACTCCGTTCGCGTGAAAGGAAGGGCCCCTTCTTAACGCCTCGCGTTGTAGAAGGGACCCCTCTTAACAGCTCAGGCGTCCATCCCGCGCAGCACCAACGGGAGCCGGCCGGCACCGCCGTCGACCACCCGAACCGGCACCCCCCAGTCCTGCCGGGTCAGGTGGCAGGCCGCATGCTCCACGTCGGCGTCGCAGGTAGCGGCCTGTGCGGTGACCTGGAGTACGCCGTCTCGCACGGCATCGTTGACGACCAGCCGCCGGGACAGCTCGGTGCCGGTGCCCGCCCCCTCCAGCAGCAACTCCGGCGGGGACGCCGAGACGACCAGCCGGGTCGACGGGCCGTACGTCTCGTCGAGCTTCTGCCCCGGTGCCGGCGTGAAGATGACGTCCAGGGTCACCTCGCCGGCCGCCAGGTCGGTCGGCTTCCGCTCGGTGCGGTGCCGCGGGCCGTCGACCACGCTCGCCCCGGCGGCGTCGAGCACGCCCGGCGCGAGCCGGGTCACCCGGTGGGCGGCCGACTCCACCACAAGCACGTCCCCGTCGGCCGTGAGCACCAGGTCGCTCGGCTCGGCGAGCCCGTCGGCCACCGTGCCGACCGAATCGCTCGCCGGGTCGTAGCGGCGTACCGCGCCGTTGTACGTGTCGGCGATCAGCACCGAGCCGTCCGGCAGCGCGCAGACCCCCAGCGGGTGCTGCAGCAGTGCCTCGCCCGCCGGTCCGTCCACGTGCCCGAAGTCGAACAGCCCCTGACCGACGGCCGTGCTGAGGACCCCGCCCTCGACGTACCGGATCGCGCTGGTCTCGCTGTCGGCCACCCACAGCCGGGCGCCGTCGGCGGAGACCGACAGGCCGGACGGCTGGGCCAGCCACGCATCGGCCAGCGGGCCGTCCTTGAGCGCCTCGACGGTGGTGCCCGCGTACATGCCGGCGGTGCGCTTCACCGGGTCGAACCACCAGAGCTGGTGGATCCCCGCCATCGCGATGACGACCTTGTCGTCGTACCAGGCCAGGTCCCAGGGCGAGGAGAGGTCGACGGCGAGCGCGTCGTGCGCGTGGTCGTCGACCGACGAGCGCCACTGCCGGCCGGTGCCGGCCACGGTGACCACGTCGCCGGTGGCCAAGCGGACGCCGCGCAGCAGGTGGTTGACGGTGTCGGCGACCACCAGGTCGTACCCGGCCACCTCGGCGGCATGCGCGGGGAGCAGGCAGAGCCCCTGCGGCTCCGAGAACGTCGCGGCCGCTGCGGGCCCGTCCGCCCGGCCGCGCTCGCCGGTGCCGATCCGGCGCACCAGCGTCTCGCCGTCGGGTGCCAGCTCCGCGAGCGAGTGCCGGGCCGAGTCCGAGACCAGCAGGTTCCCGCTGTCGAGTACGACCGCCTTGCCGGGGAACCGCAGCGTGGTCGCCGGCTCGGCGGGTGGCACGTACGGGCCCTCGCCCCGGTGCAGGGTGCCCTTGGCCTCATGGGTGGCGATCAGGTCGTCGATCAACCGGGACAGGCCCTCGGCGTGCCCTTCGCCGGCCATCGTGGCCACCACGTAGCCCTCCGGGTCGACGACGGCCAGGGTCGGCCAGGCGCGGGCCGCGTACTGCTGCCACATGTTCAGCTCCGGGTCGTCGAGCACCGGGTGGTGCACGCCGTACCGCTCGACGGCGGCGGCCAGCGCGTCCGGGTCCTTCTCGTGCTCGAACTTCGGGGAGTGCACGCCGATGACCACGAGCACGTCGGCGTACTTCTGCTCGAGCGGGCGCAGCTCGTCGAGCACGTGCAGGCAGTTGATGCAACAGAAGGTCCAGAAGTCGGCCAACACGATCTTGCCGCGCAGGTCGGACAGCTTCAGTTCCCGTCCACCGGTGTTCAGCCAGCCGCGTCCGCGTAGCTCCGGGGCTCGTACTCGTGCGCTCATGCCCCCATCGTGCCGCACCGCCGGCCGGCGTCCAGCGGGACGGGCGAAGGGCGAGGTGTACGTGACACTGCGGGGCCACGGTGAATCCGTGGCCCCGCCGGCTGGCGTGGGTGGGTCAGCTCGCCGGCTTCAGGCAGAGCACGCGGTTGTTGCCGTCGCCCGGGAGCACCACGTGCGGCTGTGCCGGGTCGGTGCACTTCTCCTTGGCGTCCACCTTCGACACCACGGTGAAGGCGCCCTCCTCGCCGCAGCTGGCGGCGGCGGCGCCGGTGCCGTCCTGCTTGACGCAGCTGCCGACCGCCGGGTCGAACGCCGGGGCCGCGTTGTCACCGCCGACCTTGCCGAGCAGCACGAGCAGGCCCAGCGGGACGGCCAGGATCAGTACCGCGGCGACCAGCACCGCGGCCAGCACCCGGCCGTTGCGCACCTTCGGCGGGGGCGCGTCGGCCGCCGGCTCGGCGATCGGCTTGAACGCGTCGAAGCGGCCCTGCTCCTGCTCCGGCGCGGCCGGTCCACCGTGACCGCCATGACCACCCTGGTCCCAGGACGGTACGGCGGGCTGCGCCGATGGCGGGAAGGCCGGCGGGAAGGCCGGCTCGGGCGGCGGCGGGAAGCCGGATCCTGGAACGCTGGCGGCGCCCGTGGCCGGCGTACCGAAGTGGTCGGCGGGCCGGTCGCCGCCAGCGTGCGGCCGGGTCCCGTTGACCGGTCGGTCGCTGACCGGCGCGTCGGCGAAGGACGGCACGCCCGGCGGGAACGGCGCCGGGGAGGCCGGGGCGACCGGCGCGGCAGCCGCGTAGGCGGCCGGTCCGGCGGGCCGGTCGCCGCCCGGGCCGAAGCCGCCGTCGGGGCCGAAGCCGCCGTCGCGCTCGGGCTGCGCCTCCGGGCGGAACGGCTGCTGGTCGCCCTGGTGGCCGTCCGGGGCCTCCGCCTCCTCGGCCGCCTCGGGTCGGGCCGGCCGGCCGTAGACGCGGGGCTGCGGGGCCGGGGCAGTCGGCCGCAGCGCCTGGTCGGTGGGCGGGCTCACCCGGCTGGCCAGCGGCACGGAGGCGCTGGCCGAGACGCCGCCGTTCGCTGCCGGCACGGACGCCCGGCCGGCGGACTCCGGGGAGGTACGCGGGGCGGGCACCACCGGTGCGGCCGGGGCCTCGTCGTGCCGGGCGGCGGGCGCCCAACCCTGCTGCTCGGCCTCGTACGCCGCGGCCGTGTCGTCCCGGGCGGGCTGCTCGGGGGCGAACTGCGGCGGCGTGTAGTCGGCCGGCGGTTCGACGGCCAGGCTGGCACCCGGCACGCGCTGCTCCTGCGGGGGAAGCGGAACCGCGTTGGCCGGCGAGATGCCGGGGCCCGGCGCGGGCTGGTAGACCGCCGACTCGGCGTGCTCGGGCTCTCGCGCGGCCTCGGTGGACGGTTCGGTGCGACCCCACGCCTCGCCCGGCGCCCACGGCTCGGCCTCAGGAACGGCGGGCCGGTCGGCGCTGCCACGCGGCGCCGGAACCCAGGGCTGTGGTGCGCCGTCCCCGGCCGGGGCGGAGCCGCTGGCGGCCGACCCGCCCGGACTCCAGCCGCCGTCGTCGCTGCTCTGGGCGGTGGCGCGGCCGGCCCATTCACCGGGGCGCTGTCCGTCGTCGCCCGGCCAGGCGTCGGCGGCGCGGGGCTGGCCGGTGGCGTCCCGGTCCACCGAGGACGCCCACTGCGGCTGTACCTGCTCGTCCGACCGTCCGGCGGGCCAGCCGCCGGACCGGGCGGAGTCCTCCTGGTGCGCCGCGAACTGCGGCTGCTGCCGGTGCTCGTCGGCGGCGGCACCGGTCGCCCAACCGCCGCGGTCGTCCTGGCTCCCGGCACCGGCGGCCCAACCGCCGGAAGTACCGGATTCCTGCTGGCCGGCGGGCCAGCCGGCGTCGGAACGATCCGGAGTGGACTGCTCGGCCGGTCGGTCGGAGCCGTCCTGGACGGGCCAGGCCTGCGGCGGGGCCGCCGTCCCGGCCACCTGGGCCGCGCCCCGGGCGGGTGCCCAGGCCGGCGCTGACGCCTCCGGCGCCCGTGCCGGCTGCTCGGCGGAGTCCGTCTGGGGCGCCGCCCACGCGGGCTGGTGGGTCTGCGTGCCGGTGTCGGCCTGCTGCGTAGCCCAGTCGGGCTGCTGCGGCCGCTCGTCCTGCCGGGTGGCGGTGCCGGTCGGCCATCCGCCCGAGGACTGGTCGGGTTGGCCGGCAGGGGTCCAGCCGCCGACGCGGGTCGGGTCCGGCTGGGCGGCGCCGTTGCTCCAGCCGGGCTCCGGCTGGGCGGCGGTCGGGTTGGCCGGGGGTTCCTGACCGGGCCAGGCGGGTGCGGGCGACGGCACCTGGGCGGCACCGCGGGCGGCCGGGCCCTGCTGCGCCCAGGTCGGCGCGGCCGGCCCAGCCTGGCCCCACGCCGGGGTCTCGGACCGGGCGGGCTGCTCGTTCTGCGCGGGCCACTGGGGAGCGCCGCCGTCGGGTGCCCACGCCGCCGGCGCGGGCGTCTCGGCCTGCTGCGGCGAGTGGGCGTTGCCCCAGGCGGGGGCCGGCGGCACGTCGGTCGACCAGGCGGGCGCGGCCGGGTTCGGCTGCGCGGGTGGCGGGGGTGCCCAGCCCAGGTCGGGGTTGCCGGCGGAGTAACCGTTGTCCTGCTGCGTCGGGCGGTCGCCGTACGGCGTCGGTCCGCCAGCGCCCGGCGACGCCTCGTCCGGCTGCTGGCCGGGGTGCTGCGTGCCCTCGGACGTCATGCGTGCGCCTCCTCCATCACCTGTCGGCCGCCGGCGCCGGGTGCGCGGCACGGCGGCCGGCGTCGCCGGTCGCTACCGGCCGTGCCGGCTCCCCGCACCGTATCCGGTCCCCCTTGAGGGGGCGTCGGGGAGCACAGGATCGTCACTCCGCGTCGCCGGACCGTGCCGATCGGCTTCTATCGGAGTCGACGTGCCGGGCCGGCGGGCGACAACCGGACCCCACCGTACCGGGCGGCGGGCCGATGGGGGAATCCCGGTCAGTCGGTGTGGGACGGCGGTCAGCGTCGCCCAGCGTGAACGCCGAAAGCCCGCCCGGGATACCGGGCGGGCTTTCGGCTGAGGAGGCGAGGAACGTGTTGAGCGTCAGTGCATGTGACGCTGGGCGATGGCGAGGATCTCGTCGCGGACCGCGGGCGAGTTCGCCGAGCGCAGCGCGCGCTCGATGGCGCGGGCGCGGCGGCTGGCGTCGCGGCGGTTGCGGATTCGCTCGATCATGCTCATGGGTCTCTCCTGCAGCTATTCGGTTGTCGGCCCCTGGTGACTCAATTGAACCGCGTTCGGGCCCAGATTTCCAACGATTCTTAGGTGAGTTGAGACACCCGCCGAACAATCGAAGGCTAGAGAGATCTCAGACCGAAGGTACCTCACCAAAAGGTAACGGCCGGTGTGCCGGGCGTTCACCCGTGGCACACCGGCCGTCCGCAGTCGACCGGAGCGGTCGACTCAGGTCCAGGCGAGCAGCGCCGCCTCCGGATCGGCGAGGAAGTCCCCGACGTCCCGGAGGAACTTCGACCCGAGCTCCCCGTCGATGATCCGGTGGTCGAACGAGAGGCCAAGCGTGGTCACCTGGCGCGGGCGGACCTTGCCCTTGTGCACCCACGGCATCTCGCGGACCGCGCCGAAGGCCAGGATCGCCGACTCGCCCGGCGGCAGGATGGGCGTGCCGGTGTCCACTCCGAACACCCCGACGTTCGTGATGGTCAGGGTGCCGCCGGACATGTCGGCCGGCGACGTCTTCCCGGCCTTGGCCGTCTGCACCAGGTCGGTCAGGGCGTCGGCCAGCTCCCGCAGGGTGAGCCGCCCGGCGTCCTTGACGTTCGGCACGATGAGGCCGCGCTCGGTCGCCGCCGCGATGCCGAGATTCACGTACTCCTTGACCACGATCTCGTCGCCGGCCCAGGTCGAGTTGACCATCGGGTGCCGCTTGACCGCGAGGAGCACCGCCTTGGCGACCAGCAGCAGCGGCGAGACGCGGACGTCCCGCCACTCCCGCCGCTGGCGGAGCCGGTCCAGCGCCTTCATCGCCCGGGTCACGTCGACGGTCAGGAACTCCGTCACGTGCGGGGCGGTGAACGCCGAGCGGGACATGTTCTCCGCGGTCAGCTTCCGGACCCCCTTGACCGGGATCCGCTGCTCACGATCGGCGCCGAAGCTCGCCGCCGCGGTCGGCACGGTCACCGTCAGCGGCTCGGCGGTCGCCGTGGCCGTGCCCGCCGCCCGCTGCACGTCGTCCCGGGTGATCGAGCCGAGCGGGCCCGACCCGGTCAGGGTCGACAGGTCGACGCCCAGGTCCTTGGCGAGCTTGCGTACCGGCGGCTTGGCCAGCACGAGACCACCTCGCGTCGCGGCGCCGTGGCCGTTGCGGTCGGTGGCCGGCGGGGCGGCGACCGGCGCGGGCGCCGGCTGGACCGGTGCGGCCGCCGCGGCCGGCTGGGCCGGCACCGGGACGCCGTCGCCCTTGCGGGGGCGGCGCTTCGCGGCGGTGGTACGCGGACCGTAGCCCACCAGCACCGCCGTGCGACCACCCGGCGCGGGCCCGCCGATCAGGCCCGGCTCGACCGCGCCCTCGGCGGGGGCCACCTCGACCGCCGCCAGCGACGCGGCCGACGGGGTCGGCAGGTCACCGCCGGAGGCGCCGGTCGTCGACGGCGTCTCCACCGGACCCGCACCCGGATCGGTGTCGATCGCGATGATCGGGGTGCCGACCTCGACGGTCGTGCCCTCCTCGTGGAAGATCGTCTGCACCCGCCCGGCCCACTTCGCCGGGATCTCGACCGCCGCCTTGGCGGTCTCCACCTCGACGATCGGCTGGTTCAGCTCGATCGTGTCGCCCACCTTGACCAGCCAGGTGAGGATCTCGCCCTCGGTGAGGCCCTCGCCCAGGTCGGGAAGGTTGAACTCCTTGATCCGCGACATGCCGCTCACCAGCCGAAGGTGCGGTCGACGGCGTCGAGCACCCGGTCGAGGTCGGGCAGGTACTCCTCCTCCACCCGGGCGGCCGGGTAGGGGGTGTCGAAGCCGGTCACGCGCAGCACCGGGGACTCCAGCGAGTAGAAGCACTCCTCGGTGATCCGCGCCGCGACCTCGGCGCCGAGGCCCACGTTGGACGGCGCCTCGTGCACCACCACCGCGCGGCCGGTGCGCCGCACCGACTCGTACACCACGCCCAGGTCCAGCGGGGAGAGCGTGCGCAGGTCGATGACCTCCAGCTCCCGGCCGTCCTCGGCGGCGGCGGTCGCCGCGTCCAGGCAGGTGCGGACCATCGGCCCGTACGCGAGCAGGGTCGCGTCGGTGCCGGGCCGCGCGACCCGGGCCGCGTGCAGCGGGTACGCGTCGGACAGCGGCGCGTCGACGTCGACCGGGCCCTTCTCCCAGTAGCGGCGCTTGGGCTCCAGGAACACGATCGGGTCGTCCGAGGCGACGGCCTGCTGGATCATGACGTACGCGTCCTGCGGGTTGGCGCAGGAGACGACCTTGAGCCCGGCGGTGTGCGAGAAGTACGCCTCCGGCGACTCCGAGTGGTGCTCCACCGCGCCGATGCCGCCGCCGAACGGGATGCGGATGACCATCGGGATCTTCAGCTTGCCGCGCGAGCGGTAGTGCATCTTCGCCACCTGCGACACGATCTGGTCGTACGCCGGGTAGACGAAGCCGTCGAACTGGATCTCGCAGACCGGCCGGTAGCCGCGGATGGCCAGGCCGACCGCGGTGCCGATGATGCCCGACTCGGCGAGCGGCGTGTCGATCACCCGCTGGTCGCCGAAGTCCTTCTGGAGCCCGTCGGTGATCCGGAAGACGCCGCCGAGCTTGCCGACGTCCTCGCCCATGATGACGACCTTCGGGTCGTTCTCCAGGGCCTTGCGCAGACCGACGTTGAGGGCCTTGCCGAGCGTGAGCGTCTCCGTGGCCATCAGTGCGCGCTCCCCTCGAACGACTCCAGGTACCGGCTGAACTGCTCCCGCTGCTCGTCGAGCAGCGGCGATCCGTTGGGGTAGACGTGGTCGAACAGGGTGCTCGGTTCCGGGTTCGGCATCGCCAGCACCCGCTCGCGCAGGTGCACCGACTCGCGCTTGGCCTGCTCGTCGATCTCGGCGAAGAAGTCGGCGTCGGCGATCTGCTGCTTCTCCAGGAAGGCCTTCATCCGGGCGATCGGGTCCTTGGCCTGCCAGGCTTCGACCTCGCTGGCGATCCGGTACCGGGTCGGGTCGTCCGAGGTGGTGTGCGCACCCATCCGGTAGGTGTACGCCTCGATGAGGCTCGGCCCCTGCCCGTGCCGCGCGTTGTCCAGCGCGTGTCGGGTCACCGCGTACGTGGCCAGCACGTCGTTGCCGTCGACCCGGATGCCGGGGAAACCGAAGCCGGCGGCCCGCCGGTAGAGCGGGATGCGGGTCTGCCGCTCCAGCGGCTCGGAGATCGCGTACTGGTTGTTCTGGCAGAAGAAGACCAGCGGTGCGTTGAAGACGCCGGCCCAGACGAACGACTCGTTGACGTCGCCCTGGCTGCTGGCGCCGTCGCCGAAGTAGGCGATCACCGCCTCGCCCTCGTCGGTGCCGGTCTTGCCGTCCATGGTGACGCCCATGGCGTACCCCGTCGCGTGCAGGGTCTGCGCCCCGATCACGATCGTGTACATGTTGAACTTGAACTCGTTCGGGTCCCAGCCGCCCTGGTCGACGCCGCGGAACAGGCCCAGCGGCATGATCGGGTCGATGCCCCGGCAGTAGAGGACGCCGTGCTCCCGGTAGGTCGGGAAGGCCATGTCCTGCGAGCGCAGCGCCCGGCCCGAGCCGACCTGCGCCGCCTCCTGGCCGAGCAGGCTCGCCCAGATGCCCAGCTCGCCCTGCCGCTGCAGGGCGGTCGCCTCGGCGTCCAGCTTCCGCACCAGCACGAGGTCGCGGTAGAGGCCGCGGTACTCCTCGTCGGTGAAGTCGACGCGGTACTCGGTGCCGTCCGGCCCGGTCACGCTGTCGACGCGCTCGCCCTCGGGGGTGAGCAGCTGCACCAGCTCGGGGTCGCCGGTCGCGCCCTTCCTGGATCGGGGTGCGGCCCGCCGGCCGCGGGTGTTGACCCCGGGGTCGCCCTTTGCCATCCGTCTCTCCCTGTCGTGTCTGCGTCGGCACCGGGGGGTCACCCGGCAACACGCAACTCCTGCGCCTGCCCGACTGGTGTCGGACAAGATCCTGGCGACCGCACCTAGCCCCGGTGGGGGTTGCCGTGCGGCGTGAGCCGGATCCAGGGGAGTGGATCCGGTTCGGGAGCGCCGGCGCCCAGCCGTACCGCCCGCGGGGGTGCGCGGAGGTCGCGGCTGCGATGCCGTCGTGGTCCATAGTCGCATCACACGTGAGCGCGCCCACAGTCCGGCCGGACCGCACCGCGCCGCCCGCCCGCTTCGTTACACAGATTGCCGAGTGTCTGCTCCATCGACGCACCGCCGATTCGGTGGTGGTTCGTCACCGTTCGGGTATATACGCGTGTCGACACGCTGTACGGGGTTGGCTGACGCAGCGTGACTGGACCAGTGTGAGGGCGCGGGACCGCCCGCCGATGGTGAGCCCGCGGCTCCCGGCCCGGTCACGGCCGCCCGCCGGCTGAGGGGACGACGACGAGGAGGCTGCCGTGTCCGAGCCAGGTGACGCTCCGGGTGCTCCGGTGATCGGCCGGCACCGTTCGGGCGCCGGCTACCGCCGGGTCGTCGGCGCCCACCGCGCTCCCGCCGGCGCGGGCCCCTCCCGCGGTTACCTGTTCACCGTGGCGCTGCTCGCCGGCACCGCCTCCATGCCGATCCTCGCCGCGATCAGCACCGGCTCGGCCACTGTCGGCAGTACGGCTCTGCCCGACAGCGGCACCCCGTTCATCCCGACGCCGTCGGTGGGTCCGGTGGTCATCCCGCTGCCCTCCAGCAGTCAGCCCGGTGCCTCGCCGCGGCCCACCCCGACGCCGGCCGTCGCCGTCCCGGACGGCCGCACCTGGCGGCCCGTGGCGCCGCGTGCCGGGCGTCCGGCGCGTCCCGTCCCGCCGCCGCGGGACCAGCTCGCCGAGCCCGCGCCGGGGTCACCGACCACCACGACACCGCCACCGCCGCCCGCCACGACTCCGCCGGCCCTGTCGCCGTCGCCCGGGTCGACGCCGCCGCCCTCACCGACGCCCGCCCCGTCACCGACGCCCGCCCCGTCACCGACGCCCACGCCGTCGCCCAACCCCACGCCCGAGCCCACCGACGGCACCGACCAGACAGACGAACCGTCGCCCGAGCCGACGACCACCCTGTCCCCGCCGCCGGCCGATCCCACCCCGACCGAAGCGGTCGGCTCGCCCACCCCGACCGCACCCACAAACCCGTAACCCACCCCCCAAGTCCTCCGCGACGGGCTTGGTGGGGGTGTGGGCTAGCGGGCGGGGCGGAGCATCGGCGGGTGCAACAGGGTTGCCGAGCCGCGGCGGAAGAGCTGTGCCGGGCGTCCGCGCTCGCCCTCGGTGGACCGGCCCACCGGCTCGACGAAGCCCGGCGTGCCGGTGACCTTCCGGTGGAAGTTCCGCGGGTCGAGGTGGCTGCCCCAGACCGTCTCGTAGACGTCCCGCAGCTGTGCCACGGTGAACTCGGGCGGGCAGAAGGTCGCCGCCAGCGGGGTGTACTCCAGCTTCGCCCGGGCCCGTTCGACCCCGTCGGCGAGGATCCGGCCGTGGTCGAAGGCGAGCTGGCCGGGGGTGAGCCGGTCGACCGGCAGCCAGTCCGCCGAGGCGGCGTCCGTGCCGGCGACCGGGGCGGCGAGGTCCGGTAGGAGAGCCAGCCACGCCACGGTGACGACGCGCCCGCGCGGGTCGCGGTGCGGCTTGCCGTACGTGCCGAGTTGCTCCAGGTGTCCCGCCGGCTCGGCGAGCCCGGTCTCCTCGGTCAGCTCCCGGACGGCGGCGTCCGGGAGATCCTCGTCGATGCCCACGAAGCCGCCGGGCAGTGCCCAGCACCCCTCGTACGGCGGGATGCCGCGCCGGACGAGCAGCACGGACAGGTCTCCGGCTCGGACCGTGAGGACCACCAGGTCCACGGTGACCGCGAAGGGCGGATACCCGGTCATCTTTATCACCACCTTGACGATAATCTAGCAGAGCGTTTATCGTCAGTTCGACGACAAAGGGGAGGCATGAGATGGCCGACGTGACGCGACGACTCTTCCTGCGCCACCTGCGCGGCACACCGACCAGTTGGGTGCGGCTGCACGTGGGCGGCCGGGTGCGGCGGGAAGGGACGGGCCAGTCGTTCTGGTACCGGCCGCTGCGCGCCGTCCTCAGCGAGGTGCCGGTCGACGACCGGGAGCTGCCGCTGCTCTTCCACGCCCGCACCGGTGACTTCGCGGACATCACCGTGCAGGCGACGGTCACCTACCGGGTGGCCGATCCGGCGCTCGCCGCCGAACGGCTGGACTTCTCGGTCGACCCCCGCACCGGCCAGCCGCGCTCGCGGCCGCTGGACCAGGTCGCCACGCTCCTCGCCGAGCTGGCTCAGCAGCCGGCCCTCGACCTGCTCGCCCGGGTTCCTCTCGCGGAGGCGCTGACCACGGTCGCGCCGGTCCGCGAGGCGGTCTCCACCGCGCTCGCGGCCGAGCCGAGGCTCGCTGACATCGGCGTGGCGGTGGTCAGCGCGCGGGTCGTCGCGATCCGTCCCGAGCCGGAGCTGGAGCGGGCGCTGCAGACCCCTACCCGGGAGGCGGTGCAGGTCGAGGCGGACCGCGCCACGTACGCCCGCCGCGCGCAGGCGGTGGAGCAGGAGCGGTCGATCGCCGAGAACGAGCTGCAGAACAAGATCGAACTGGCCCGGCGGGAACAGCAGCTGGTCGAGCAGCACGGCGCGAACTCCCGCCGCCGGGCCGAGCTGGACGCGGCGGCCGAACTCGCGGCCGCCCAGGGCAAGGCGGAGCGGGAGAAGGTGGCCAACGCCGCCGCGGCCGAACGGGCCCGGGTGCTGGCCACCGCCGAGGCCGAGAAGGAGCGCCTGCTCGCCGCCGCGCGGGCCGAGCAGGTGCGCACGGTGGGTCACGCCGAGGCGGAGGCGGAGGCGGCGAAGCTGGCCGCGTACGCCGAACTGCCGCCGGAGGTGCTGCGGGCCCTCACGGTCCGGGACCTGGCCGGCCAGCTTCCCCAGATCGGCCAGCTCACGGTGACCCCCGACCTGCTGAGCGACCTGCTCGCCCGACTGGCACCGGCCCGATGAGCGGCGCCCGCGCCGGTCTGGCGGGCGGCGCCCGCGCCGGTCTGGCGGGCGGCGCCCGCGCCGGTCTGGCGGGCGGCGCCGGCACGCTTCCGCCCCGCGTGGTCGTGGTGAGCCGACGCAGCGAGCTGGAGGAACTGCTGGCCCGGCACGGGACCCGGGCGGCCGCTGAGTGGTACCTGCGTGAGCGCGGCCGGGACCTAGCGGCGGTCGTCGACCGGCACGAGGCGCGTCAGGCGGCGCTCACGGCGGTCGCGGCGGCGGTTCCCACGGACTGGCGGCGCGGTGCGGTGGACCGGGACGACCTGCCCCGGTTCCTCTTCGGCCCGGAGGACGTCGTGGTCGCGGTCGGCCCGGACGGTCTGGTCGCCAACGTGGCGAAGTACCTGGCCGGGCAGCCGGTGGTCGGCGTCGACCCGGAGCCGGGCCGCAACGCCGGTGTGCTGGTCCGCCACCGCGCGGCGGCCCTGACCGAGCTGCTGCCGGCCGTCGTCGCGGGCGCGGCGCCGGTCCGGACCCGCACGATGGTCCGGGCCGCGCTCGACGACGGCCAGGAACTGGTCGGACTCAACGAGGTGTACGTGGGACACCTCTCCCATCAGTCCGCCCGGTACGTGCTCACCGCGCCCGCGGAGGGGCGGGCGCGGCGGGAACGGCACTCCTCCTCCGGGGTCGTGGTCGGCAGCGGCACGGGGGCGACCGGGTGGTGCGCGTCGATCGCGCGGGACCGCACCGGTGCGCCGCGCCCGCCCGCCCCGGAGGAGGCGGCGCTCTGCTGGTACGTACGGGAGGCGTGGCCGTCCCCGGTGACCGGGGCGACCCTGACCGCCGGCCGCCTCGACGCAACCGACCGGCTGGAGCTGTCCGTCGAGTCGGACGGGCTTGTGACGTTCGCCGACGGCCTGGAGACCGACCGCCTCACGCTGGACTGGGGCCAGCGTCTCACGGTCTCCGTGGCGCCCCGCCGGCTCGCGCTCGTCGAGTGAAAGGAAGGGCCCCTTATTAACGCCTCGTGCGGTGAAAGGGTCCCTTCTTAACACCCGGACGGCCGCACCGCACTCACGCGCCGTCGTCGGTGAGGTGGTGGCGGTTGGCCTCGATCCAGGCGTCGAGTGCGGCCGGGTCGTCCGGGTCGACGCCGTCGGCGAGCAGCTGGGCGACCGCCGCGGTCGCCGGGCTGCGCCGTTCGCCGGTCGTGTAGAGGCGGGCGAACTCCGGCACCATCTCCTCGATGGCGGCGTCCGTGCGGGCCGTCGCCGTCTCCGGCAACCCCCGCTTGCGGCCGGCGTACGCCGCCCAGGCGCGCAGCACCCGGGGCAGCAACGCCGCGTCGTCCATGTCCAGCACGGCCCGCCGATGCACCCAGTCGAGCAGGAAGAGCCCGGCCACCGTCGGGCTCCACCGCAGCGGGTCCGGGTCGGTGAAGGTGGCCGCGTGATCCAGCAGCAGCCCCAGGCAGAAGTGCAGCGAGGCGAGCTGCGGGCCGTCGACGGTGTCCAGGCCGGACCGGGCGGCCTCCGGCGCGGCGAGGAACCGCCGGACGAGGTCCGTACGCTCGGCGGCGGTGAGCGGCTCCACCACCCGCACGGGCGCCGGCCGGCCCGCCGGCAGCAGCCCCAGTCGGGCCCCGACCAGGGCGCGGTCGGTGGCGAGCGACCCCTCCCCGGGCAGCTCGCTGAGATCGTCGGTGACGGCCAGGTGCCGACACACCTCGGCGTGCATGCGCGCCGGCTCCTCGTCCCGGAACCAGGTCAGCTCGTCACCGGCGCACATCTGCCGGATCTGGTCCAGGACCCGGGCCGGCGGGCCGCCCACGAAGACGTCCTTGGTGATGCCGATGTTGTGGTCGACGAGCGCCACCAGCGCGTGCTCGGGCCCGCCCGCCGGATCGTCGTACGCGAACGTCGCCAGGTAGGAGGTCTGGTCGCCGTAGACGTCGCCGTACGACCAGCAGCCGGTCAGGTGGACCCGGCCGAGCTGGCCGGACCAGGCGGGCGCGGCGGCGCCGGGCCGGACCCGGTCGGCGCCGTCCGCGTTCGGGACCAGCGCGGCGAAGACCGAGCGGATGGTGGTCGCCGCGGCCGCGCGGCGGCGGGAGGTGGCGGCGAGGAAATCGCCGACGAACTCGCGGACGGCGTCGTCGCGCCGGGTCTCGGCGACCGCGTACACGCTGCCCAGCAGCGCCGCGCCGAGCATTTCGGCGTCCAGAGCGTTGTCGAGCTTGGCCACGTCGCGGGCCGCGTGCAGCACCGCTTCGTAGGGGGTCTGCGGAGTTCCCATCCACCGACCCTACGCCGCCACCCGCGTCCGGGTGCCCCCGAAGCGCCCGGGCAACTCCGCCCGCGTGCCCGGGGCCGGTCGCCGGATCAGTGCCCGGACGCGTCCCGGAGAGCGCTGCGGGCCTCCGCGTACGACGACAGCACGTCCCGCACGGGCGCCAGCACGTACGCCGCCCCGACGTCCGCCACGGCGGCGGTGAGCCGCTGCTCGGCCCGGCGCCGGGCCCGACGCGCGGCCAGCCGGAGCGCCGGTCGGGTGAGCGCCGCCACCAGCAGCCCGGCGAGCAGGCCGCCGAGCAGCAGGAGGGTGGGCAGAGGCACCTCGCCGACGTTCGGGTCGTCCAGCTCGGGCAGCCCGAGTGCGCGTAGCGCGTACCCGAGGACCAGCCAGCCGAGCCCGACGACCGCCGCCGCCGTGACCAGCCACTGGAGGCCCCCGACGAGCCGCCACCACAGCGGCCGGTGGGTCATGCCCAGGTCGGTGCGCGCGATCGCGCCGTCCAGCGCGTCCGGCAGGTCGGCGAGCCGGGAGCGGGCCGCGGCCGTCACCGCGGCGGGCCAGGACGCCGGCAGGCCGGCCCCGGCGCGGTCGGCCACCGAGCGGATGGCCAGCCCGAGCGCCGAGCGCTGAGCGGCGGTCGGGTCGGGTACCGAGGTCGCGGCGACCAGGCTCTCCGCCGGATCGGTACCGCCGCCCGCAGCGCCGGGCAGGTGCAGCCGGCGCAGCGGGTCCGGCCGTAGCCGCCGCCAGCCGCGAACGAGCGGCCAGCCGGTCGCGGCGGCCCCCCGGTGCCGGTACGCCGACTCGACGGCGTCGGCGACGGCGGGCACCCCGGCGGCGCCGGACAGCGCCCGGTGCAGCGCGGCGACGGTCGCGTCGTTGAGCCGGGGCGGCTCGCCGGCGTCGACCAGCCCGGCCAGGTCGGTCACCACCGCGTCCAGGTCGGCGCGCAGCCGCCGCAGCATGGCCTGCCGCTCGGCGACCGCCCGCTCCAGCGCCTGCCGCAGCCCGCCGATCCCGTCCGGGTCGACGGCGGTGGTGGCCAGCAGCGGTACGCCCGCCAGCCCGTCCGCGTCGAGCAGCCGGCGCAGGTCGGCGAGCACCCGGGGCAGCTCCGCCGGGGGCAGCCGGTCGGCCTGGTTGAGCACGACGAGGGTGACCTCCCGGTGCCGGTGGAACTCGCGCAGGTAGGTCGCGTGGACCACGCGGTCGGCGTACTTCTGCGGGTCGACCACCCAGACCACCAGGTCGACCAGGCCGAGCAGCCGGTCCACCTCGAGCTGGTGGGACCGCTGCACCGAGTCGAAGTCGGGGAGATCGAGCAGGATCAGCCCGTGCAGGGCGCTCTCGTCGTCACCGTCGAGCACGCTCTCCCGGACGAACCGGTGTCGGGGCAGCACGCCGACCCAGTCGAGCAGCCGGGTGCCGTCGTCGAGCGGCCCCCAGACGCAGGCGTGCGTGACGCCCGTGGTCGGCCGGCGTACCCCCACCGGTGACAGCTCCATCCGGGCGAGGGCGTTGAACAGGCTCGACTTGCCGCTGCCGGTGGCGCCGGCCAGGGCCACCACGGTGTGGTCCCGGGAGAGCGCCAGGCGGGTGCCGGCCCGTTCGAGCAGGGTGTGCGCGGCGACGAGCTGCTTGTCCGGCAGGTGGCCGTCGGCCAGCTCGACGAACCGGCCGACCGCCTCCAGGCGGGCGACCAGAGCGTTGGCGTTCACCCGCTGGTCGCCGCGGAACGCACCGCGCATCCGCCCGACGATGTTGCTCACCGCCCGTCCTCCTCGGCCGGCGCGTCCAGGCCGAGGCCGCTGCGGCGCCGGGCGACCTCGACCCGGTCGGCGGCCCGACGCAGCGCCTCGGCGGTCTCCGCGGCGGGCCGGGCGGCGGCGGTGCGGGCGAGGTAGCGCGCGGCCTCCTCGTCCAGCAGCGCCCGCACCCGCGCCAGCAGGTCCGTGCGGGCCCTGCCGGCCAGCGTACGTACCGCCTGGTCGCCGAAGATGGCCTGGAGCACGGCCTGCGCGGCGACGGTCGTGCCGGCCCCGGTGGCGACCTCCAGCCCGGTCGGGATGAACGCGGTCGAGGCGAACACGGCGACCATGACGGCCAGCCCGGTGGCGTTGACCGCGTACGCGGCCGTCCGGGCCACGAACCGCTTGTCGCCGCCCTCGGCCCGGACCAGTTCCAGCACCCCGCGCTGCCAGTCACGGACCAGCCGTTCGGCGCGTTCCGACAGGTCGGGTGACGGGTGGGCGAGCTCCGGATCGAGCAGCTCGGCTCCGGCCGGGTGCGCCCGCCACGCCGTGTGCGCGTTCTCGGCGGCCTCCGACGCGACCCCGCGCAGCAGCGTGACCAGCTGGGACTCGATCGCGACGCGCAGCTCGGCGGCGGGGGCGGGTCGCCCGGTGACGGCCGCGACGAAGCGGTCGCGCAGGCGCCCGATGCGGGCCTCCAGCGTGCGGAAGAACTCACCGGTGCCGACCAGTTCCTGCCAGCGGGCGAGCACCTCGCCCCGCAGCAGCCGTCCGTCGGAGAGCCCCTGCTCGACCGTCCGCTGGGCCCCCCGGTACGCCGCGGCGACCCGCTCGTCCAGCGCGTCGGCGGTGGTCAACTGCTCGTCGATGGCGTCGGCCAGCCCGCTGACGGTCGGGTGGAGGGTGGCCAGCGCCCCGTCGAGGGTCTGGCGGACGACGGCGGCCCGGGCGTCCGCGTCGGCGGCGAGCCGCGCGAACCAGTCGCCGAGGGGCCCGGTGACGCGCTCCGGAAGCAGGCCCTGCCCGTCCACCCAGGTCTCCGGAAGGACGAACAGCGGCGCCGCGCCGAGGCCCTGGTCGGCGAGCATCTCCGACAGGTGGGCGGCCACCTCGTCGCCCGCCTCCGGCGGCACCCGGTCCAGCACCATGGCGATCACGGTGCCGCGGGCCTGTGCGGTGCGCAGCAGCTCCCAGGGAACGGCGTCGGCGTACCGGGCGGCGGTGGTCACGAACAGCCAGAGGTCGGCGGCCGCGAGGAGTTGCCCGGCCAGGGCCCGGTTGGCGTCGACCACCGAGTCGATGTCGGGGGCGTCGAGGAAGGCCAGCCCGGGCGGGAGCGCCGGCGCGGTGACCAGGTGCAGGGTGCGCGGGTCCTCGCTGGGGCCGCCGGTCCGGGTGAGGCCGGGCAGCAGCTCGCCCTGGCGGAACCAGGTGGCGTCGACGGGGTTGCAGACCAGCACCGGGGAGCGGGTGGTGGGGCGCAGCACTCCGGCGGCGCTCACCCGGGCCTTGACGAGGCTGTTGACCAGGGTCGACTTGCCGGCACCGGTGGAGCCGCCGACCACCACCAGCAGGGGCGCGTCGAGGCGGCGGAGCCGGGGCAGCAGGTAGTCGTCGAGCTGGTCGGTCAGGGCCCGGCCGACGCGGGTGGCGGCCTCGGCCGAGGGCAGCACGAGCGGGAAGCGCGCCGCGCCGATCGCGGCGCGCAGGCCGGTCAGCGCGGCGGGCAGGGTGTCGTCCGCGGCGGTGGACGACGGGGCCTCCCCGGCGTCCGTGGGGCCGGTGCGGGCTGCGACGGCGGGCGCGGCGGAGTGGGTGGCGGGATCGCCGTGCGTCGTCACCGCTAAAGCGTGCCCGACCGATGCAAGGGAAGACAACCAGACGGTAATAACGGGTAGGTTGCGTCGGGTTGGCTCAACCTCGACTTGACGATCGTCGGGGGCGTGGCACTATTGAGTCAAGTTCACTCAACTTGTGGTGGGTGTGCTGCGGGCGGTGCCCGTCACCTGCTCAAACGAACGAAGCGAGGAAGCGAAGATGGCACGTGCGGTCGGTATCGACCTCGGCACGACGAACTCCTGCGTCAGCGTCCTGGAGGGCGGTGAGCCCACCGTCATCGCCAACGCGGAGGGTTCGCGGACGACCCCGTCGATCGTCGCGTTCGCCCGCAACGGCGAGGTGCTCGTCGGTGAGGTCGCCAAGCGTCAGGCCGTGACCAACCCGGATCGGACGATCCGCTCGGTCAAGCGCGAGATCGGCACCAACTGGTCCGTCGACATCGACGGCAAGAAGTACACGCCGCAGGAGATCTCGGCCCGCACGCTGATGAAGCTCAAGCGGGACGCCGAGGCGTACCTGGGCGAGCAGATCACCGACGCGGTGATCACCGTCCCGGCCTACTTCAACGACGGCCAGCGCCAGGCCACCAAGGAGGCCGGTGAGATCGCCGGCTTCAACGTGCTGCGGATCGTCAACGAGCCGACCGCGGCCGCCCTGGCGTACGGGCTGGACAAGGGCTCCAAGGAGCAGACCGTCCTGGTGTTCGACCTCGGTGGCGGCACCTTCGACGTGTCGCTGCTGGAGCTGGCCGAGGGCGTCGTCGAGGTCAAGTCGACAAGCGGTGACAACCAGCTCGGCGGTGACGACTGGGACCAGCGCATCATCGACCACCTGGTGAAGACCTTCCGCGGCGAGCACGGCATCGACCTGTCCCAGGACAAGATGGCGATGCAGCGGCTCAAGGAGGCGGCCGAGAAGGCGAAGATCGAGCTGTCCGCCGCGACCACCACCAACATCAACCTGCCGTACATCACCGCCGGCGCCGCCGGCCCGCTGCACCTCGACGTGACCCTCACCCGCGCCGAGTTCCAGCGGATGACCCAGGACCTGCTGGACCGCTGCAAGGGCCCGTTCGAGCAGGCCGTGAAGGACGCCGGGATCAAGGTCGCCGACGTCGACCACGTCATCCTGGTCGGCGGCTCGACCCGTATGCCGGCCGTGACCGACCTGGTCAAGCAGCTCACCGGCAAGGAGCCCAACAAGGGCGTCAACCCGGACGAGGTCGTCGCCGTCGGCGCCGCCCTGCAGGCCGGTGTGCTCAAGGGCGAGGTCAAGGACGTCCTGCTGCTCGACGTGACCCCGCTGAGCCTGGGCATCGAGACCAAGGGCGGCATCTTCACCAAGCTGATCGAGCGCAACACCACCATCCCGACCAAGCGCTCCGAGGTCTTCACCACGGCCGACGACAACCAGCCGTCGGTGCTGATCCAGGTCTTCCAGGGTGAGCGCGAGATCGCCGCGTACAACAAGAAGCTCGGAACCTTCGAGCTGACCGGCCTGCCGCCGGCGCCGCGTGGCGTGCCGCAGATCGAGGTCACGTTCGACATCGACGCCAACGGCATCGTGAACGTCCACGCGAAGGACCTCGGCACCGGCAAGGAGCAGAAGATGACCATCACCGGCGGCTCCTCGCTGCCGAAGGATGACATCGAACGCATGCGCCGGGACGCCGAGGAGCACGCCGAGGAGGACAAGCGGCGCCGCGACGAGGCGGAGACCCGCAACCTGGCCGAGGCGCTCCAGTGGCAGACCGAGAAGTTCCTGGCCGAGAGCGGCGACAAGCTGCCCACCGAGGCCCGGGACCAGATCAACGAGGCGCTCGGCGAGCTGCGCAGTGCGCTCGGCGGCCAGGACATCGAGAAGATCAAGTCGGCGCACGAGCGGCTGGCCCAGGTCTCCCAGCAGGCCGGCTCCCTGCTCTACAGCCAGCAGGGCGAGCAGCCCGGTCAGGCGGACGCCGGCGCTGCCGGCGGCACCCAGGCCGGCGGCACCCAGGCCGGCGGCACCCAGGCCGGCGGCGCGCAGCCCGGCGGTGCCCAGGCCGGCGGCCCCGACGACGTGGTCGACGCGGAGATCGTGGACGAGGACAAGAAGTGACAATCGCCCTCGGACACGCACTCCACGCACAGGGATGAGGTAGCCGCATGACGGACAAGCCACGAGCCGCCGACCCGGGCAGCACCGGGTCGGCGCGGGGTGGCTCCGCGTCCGCCGGCAAGGCTGGTGCGGAGCCGCGGGTCGTCATCCGTAACAACCGCAAGATCAGGGAGGCTCCGGCGTCCGACCCGGCCGCCGCCGACGCCGGGTCGGACGTCCCGGCCGAGGGGCTGGTCGAGGAGGCCGAGGTCGTGGTCGACGAGATCCAGGCGGAGACCGCCGAGGCGGACGAGGGTACGCCGGGCGGTCCGCCGGTGGTGGACGCCCCGGCCGAGCCGGTCGACGCCGCCGCGGCCACCTCGCTCGGCGCCGAGCTGGAGGCGTTGCGCGCCGAGCTCGACGAGCGGACCCGGGATCTGCAGCGGGTGACCGCCGAGTACGCCAACTACCGCAAGCGGGTCGACCGGGACCGGGGCCTCGTCACCGAGCAGGCCACCGGCTCCGTGCTGGCCGCGCTGCTGCCGATCCTCGACGACCTGGACCGGGCCCGTGAGCACGGTGACCTGGTCGGGCCGTTCGGGTCGGTGGCGGAGCAGCTGACCACCGCGCTTGGCAAGTTCGGCCTGACCCCGTTCGGCGAGGAGGGTGACCCGTTCGACCCGACGCGGCACGAAGCGGTGGCGCACCAGACCTCGGCCGAGGTCAGCGAGCCGACCTGTGTGCAGATCATGCGGCGGGGTTACCTGATCGGCGAGCGGCTGCTCCGGCCGGCGCTGGTCGGGGTCGCCGACCCTGAGTAAGTGGTGCGACACGACGACCGGATCGTCCCGCCCGCCCGCACCGGGTGGGCGGGACGACCGTTCGGCGGGAAGGGGGTGGACCGGTGAGTTCCAAGGACTGGATCGAGAAGGACTACTACGCCGTCCTGGGCGTGCCGAAGGCCGCCTCCGCTGACGAGATCAAGAAGGCGTACCGGAAGCTGGCGCGCGAGTCGCACCCGGACCACAACCCCGGCGACCCGAAGGCCGAGGAGCGGTTCAAGGCGGTCTCCGAGGCGTACGCGGTGCTCGGCGACGAGGCCAGGCGCCGGGAGTACGACGAGATGCGCTCCCTGTTCGGTTCGGGTGCGTTCCGGCGCAACGCCCGCGCGGGAGGTCGGCCCGGTGGCGTGCCGTTCGACGTGTCCGACCTGTTCGGCGGCGCGACGGGCGGGGACCGGCGGTTCGGTGGGGCCGGCTTCCAGGACCTGTTCAGTTCGATCTTCTCGGGTGGTGGCGGTGGCGCCGCGCCCCGTGGCCCGGCCCGGGGGCGGGACGTCGAGACCGAGGTCGCCCTGGACTTCGATGACGCGGTCCGTGGGGTGACGCTCCCGCTGACGCTGCGCGCCCCCGGCGTGTGCGACACCTGCCACGGCAACGGGGCGAAGCCCGGCACCCAGCCGCGTGCCTGTCCGGTCTGCCACGGCGCCGGGGTCACCACCCGCAACCAGGGGTCGTTCAGCTTCTCCGAGCCGTGCCGCAACTGTCAGGGCGTCGGCACGGTGGTGGACGAGAAGTGCCCGGAGTGCCAGGGCACCGGCGGGGTCACCAAGACCCGGACCCTCAACGTCCGGTTCCCCGCCGGGGTGGCCGACGGCCAACGGATCCGGCTGGCCGGGCGGGGCGAGCCCGGTGAGCGGGGTGGCCCGGCCGGCGACCTCTTCGTCCAGGTCAAGGTACGCCCGGACAACCTGTTCGGGCGATCCGGTGACGACCTGACCCTGACCGTGCCGATCACCTTCGCGGAGGCCGTCCTCGGCACGGATCTGCGGGTACCCACGCTGGACGGCGCGGTGACCCTGCGGGTGCCGCCGGGCACGCCGAGCGGGCGGGTGCTGCGGGCGCGGGGCAAGGGGGTGGTCCGCAACGACGGGCGGGCCGGTGACCTGCTTGTCACGCTCGACGTGGTGATTCCGGCGAAGCTGTCGGACGAGGCGCGGGCGGCGTTGGAGACGTTCGCCGCGCAGACCCCGCCGGCCGCCCGGGAACATCTCGAGGCGCGGGTACGTCGAGTTGGTTGAGGTTGAGTGCACGTGGAGGTGAGCGGGGATGTCGGACGGGTTCGTCGGAGCGGATGACCCTGCCTACGAGGCCAAGGTGCTGATGATCTCGGTGGCGGCGCGGATGGCGGGCATGCACCCGCAGACGCTGCGCCAGTACGACCGGCTCGGTCTGGTCCAGGCCGGCCGGGCGGCCGGGGGCGGTCGCCGGTACAGCGTCCGCGACGTGGTGCTGCTGCGTGAGGTGCAGCGGCTCAGCCAGGACGACGGCATCAACCTCGCCGGCGTGAAGCGGATCATCGGTCTGGAGCGTCTGCTGGAGCAGGCGCAGCAGCGGGTGGCCCGGCTGGAGGCGGAGCTGGACGCCGCGTACCGCCGGATCGCCGAACTGGAGGCGCTCGCCCGTTTCCCGGGCGGTGACCTCGTGCCCACCAACCGCACCTCCACCGCGCTTGTGGTCTGGCGTCCCCGCCGGAACCCGGAGCGTTGAGCCCTCGCGAACGGCGGTGTCCCGGCCCGGGGCACCGCCGTTCGCTGTTTTCCTCCGTCGGGTGAGGCAGGTCGACTAGCCTCGAAATCAGGTTCAACCGACTCAATCCGGACTCCGATGGCAGGGGGAGCCATGGCGGAATCGGCGAAGAAGGTTGCCCAGCAGACGGAAGAGCGTCTCGAGCAGGTGGCCGAGAACGTCCGGAAGCGGTTCGCCAAGCTCACCGAGGGCAGGCTCGGCGACACGATCAACGAAGGGCGGTTCGCCGACTCGGTCGACCACGGCGTCGACCAGGGCCGACGCGAGAGCCGCGACCGAAGGGCGCGCTGACCGCCGGCGGACGGGCCGGGACCCACGGGGGGTCCCGGCCCGTCCGCACAGGCACGACGGGGAAGGGCGGGGCTGGACCGAGGTCAGCCGAGGCGGCGGTTCTCGCGGACCAGGCCGCCTTCGCACCAGTCGCGGTACGCGAAGAGGTTCGGCCGGGCCAGCAGGACGCGGCTGTTGTGCGCCCACGTCCGCATGAGCTCGTCGCCGTCGCGCTCCGCCTGCTCCACCAGCTTCCGGAAGCGCCGCTTGGGATGGGCGCGGAAATTCGTCCGGATCCCGTCGGCGGCGTAGATGTAGAGGCAGTGCAGCGCGAACCGGCGGGCCGGGCAGGCCGGATCCATGGCCAGGTCGAAGAGGGTCATCACCAGCCGGTCACCGGAGACCAGCAGGTCCCAGTCCGGCGGCATCGACGCCAGTGGGACCGAGTCGGGGTGGTACGCCCACGCCCGCAACTCCGTCGGCGACGGGTCGACAGGGTTGGCGAAGCCGTGGAACGTCGATTCCTGCACGCTCACCGGCCAACCTTCCCGCTCCTCGTCGCGGGGCTTACGCACCACCGCGAACCCATGGCTGCTGGGCCGAAACGGTAACGCGAGCGCGCCATCAGCGGTAGTCCCTCGCGGGAGCAATTCGACAACCGTTGGACCGGCCGGGTCGCACCGTACGGTTGGACCCGGCCGGGACGGGACGGACCGGTCAGTCCGGGACGGGCGCCGGCCGCGCGCGCTGCTCCGCCGCCCGGCGCCGCAGCCAGCTCTTGAACCAGTCCAGGTCGGGCACCCGGGCCAACATCGGCCCGGTCACGACCGTGATCAGGACGTACGCGGTGGCGAGCGCGGCAAGTTGCGGCTCGACGCTCCCGGCCGCCACCGCGAGTCCAGCAATGACGATCGAGAACTCCCCCCGGGGCACCAGGGCGAGGCCGGCGCGCCAGCGGCCGGGTTCGGCGATTCCGGCCCGCCGCGCCGCGAGGTAACCGGTGAGCGTCTTCGTCCCCATCGTGATCACCGCCAGGGCGAGCGCCGGCAGCAGCACCGGCGGGATGTCGCGCGGGTCGGTGACCAGACCGAAGAAGAGGAAGAACACGGCGGCGAACAGATCCCGCAGCGGGGTGAGCAGTTCGGTCGCGTGGTGCGCCACCGGCCCGGACAGCGCGATGCCCACCAGGAACGCGCCGACCGCGGCCGACACCTGGAGCTTCGCGGCCACACCGGCGACCAGCAGGGTCAGGCCCAGCACGCCCAGCAGCAGCGCCTCGGGATCCCCGGCCGACATGACGTTCGAGATGGCCCGGCCGTACCGGATCGCCACCACAAGCACGATCAGCACCGTGGCGACCGCGACGCCGAGCGCCACCCCGCCGGCGATCAGACCGGTCCCGGCCAGGACGGCGGTGAGCAGCGGTAGGTAGAAGGCCATCGCCAGGTCCTCGATGACCAGCACCGACAGGATCACCGGGGTCTCCCGGTTACCGAGCCGGCCCAGGTCGCCCAGCACCTTCGCGATGACACCGGACGACGACACCCAGGTGATGCCGGCCAGCACGACGGCGGCCACCCAGTCCCACCCGAGCAGCAGCGCGAACGCGGCGCCCGGCAGCGCGTTGAGCACGCCGTCGACCAGCCCGGCCGGCGCCGCGGCCCGCAGGTTGCCGACCAACTCGCCGGCGGAGTACTCCAGACCGAGCATGACCAGCAGCAGGATCACGCCGATCTCGGCGCCGATCGCGAAGAACTCCTCGCTGGCTTTGAACTCGAACACGCCGCCGTGCCCGAAGACCAGGCCGGCGAGCAGGTAGAGCGGGATGGGCGAGAGGCCGATCCGGCGGCTGATCCGGCCGAGCAGGCCGAGCAGGAACAGCAGCGCCCCGACCTCGATGAGCAGCGTCGTGGTTTCGTGCATCCGCCTCAGCCGTCCGGGTCACCGTCGGCGAGGATGGCGGTCACGCTGTCGAGACCCTGCCGGGTACCGACCACGACCACCACGTCGCCGGCCGCGAAGCGGAACGAGGGATCCGGAGAGACGATCACCTCGCCGCGGCGGAGGACCGCCACGATCGAGGCGCCCGTGCGGGTGCGCGCCTTGGTGTCCCCGAGCTTCCGGTTGACGTACGACGAGCCGGCGGGGATGGCGATCTGTTCGGTGAGCAGGCCGGCGGCCTGCTCCCGGAGGCCGGAGAGCTGACCGAGCATGAGCGACGCGCCGAGGATGTCGGCCAGCGCCTCCGCCTCGTCGTCGGTCAGCGGGATGTCGGCCTGGCAGGCGTCGGGGTCGTCGGGGTCGTAGAGGACGAGGTCACGCCGGCCGTTTCGGTGGGAGACGACGCCGAGGCGCCGTCCTGACTCCGTCATCAGGTCGTGACGTACGCCGATCCCCGGCAGCGAAGTCTGTTCGACACGTACTCGCACCCGCGCAGCGTACTCGCACGTCGCGCGCTGATGATCCGGCCGGTCCCCGAGGCGCACCTTCCGGGACCGGCGAGTTCCGGCGCCGCCGACGGCCGGAACTCGCCGGATCAACGGCGCGTCAGTGCAGGTCGGTGCAGACGTCGTGCTCGGTGCCGGCGTCGACGCGGATCTGGCGTACGCCGCCGTTCGCCGCGAAGGTCACCTCGTGGTAGCCGTCGAGCCGCCAGATCCCCTTCGGGTACGCGTCGGTGGCCCGGAAGCCGACGGCCACCGCGCCCAGGTACCGGTGGGTCATCGAGCCGTCGGTGCCGTAGTCGATGAAGGCGGTCCCGCTCAGGTCGTGCTCGACGGTCGCGCCGCTGTCGAGGTTCGTGTAGCGGACCCGCAGGTCGCCGGTGATGACCTGCTGGTGCGGGCTGCCGTCCGGGTAGCTGGTCAGCGTCGCGATGCGTTCCTCGTCGACGACCGGCTCGGCGTGCACGGCGAAGGCGCACCGCTCGCCGGCGGCGACCGTGTACGGCTGCGACCGGTACGGCTGCCAGTCCAGGCCGGCCGCCGCCGGTCCGGCCAGCGCCGGGCCGGCGGCGGCCACGGTGGCGGCGACCGTGACGGTGAGCACTCCGAGGGTGGCGGCGAACAGGCGCCCCATGTGTTCTCCTAACCGCTAAGTGAATAGTTACCGGTTAGTGAGAGGCAACCCTTCCTGGCCCGGCTTGTCAAGCGGCACAATCGACCGGTGCACTGGGTCGAGGTCGACGGCGTTCCCCTGCCGAAGCTCTACGGCGGGCATCCCGCGCTCGACTTCTGCAACACCTGGTCCGGCTGGGACGCCGTCGTCCGGGCGCCGTCCGGTCCGCCGGATCCGAAGCGCGAGTGGATCCCGACGTACGACCGCTTCGTGATCTGGGCCGGGCACGCCGGCCTGCTGCCGGCGGCCTCCGGACAGCGGCTCCGGGCCGACGCGACAGTCGACGCGCGGACCGCCGGTACGGTCCTCCGCCAGGCCTACCGGTTCCGCAACGCGCTCTACCGGCTGCTGCGCGACCCGACCGACGAGGAGGCGTTCGGTGAGGTGGCGCGGGTGGCGCAGGCGGCGGTCCGGGCCACGGAGCTGGCGCCCGCCGACGGGGGCGGTGCGCGGCGGGTCCTGCCCGACTCGACCGGGCTGGCCCACCCGCTGTACGCCGTCGCGCGTGCCGCCGAGGAGTTGGTGACCGGCGAGGCCGTCCGGTCGGTGGGCGCGTGCCCGGGGCCGGACTGCGGGTGGCTCTTCCTCGACCCGCGTGGCCGCCGTCGCTGGTGCGACATGGCGAGCTGCGGCAACCGCGCCAAGGTGCGCGCCCACGCCGCACGACACGCCAACGAGTGACTCAGGTCACAGCGACAAGGTTGAGCGGAATAGGCTCAACTCTGGGAATGTCCGTACCAGTGGACACGCCGATCCCGGGGGAGCCCATGAACACCGAACGTCTCACCACCAAGAGCCGCGAGACCATCACCGGTGCCGTCGCACTCGCCAACCAGCGCGGGCACGCCACCGTGGAACCCTGGCACCTGCTGCTGTCCCTGCTGGACACCGACGGCTCGACCGCGGCCGGCCTGCTGCGCGCCGCCGGTGCCGACCCCGACGAACTGCGCCGGGTCGCCCGGCGCGCGGTCGACGCGCTCCCCGCCGCGCGCGGCTCCAGCGTCGCCGAGCCCACCCTGGCCCGCGAGTTCGTCAACGCGATCGGTGCCGCCGAGCAGATCGCCCGGCCGCTCGGCGACGAGTACACAAGCACCGAGCACCTGCTCGCCGGCCTCGCCCGGGTCGGCGGCGCGGTGTCGACCGCGCTCAAGGCCGTCGGCGCCACCGAGGAGAACCTCGTCGCCGCGTTCCCGACCGTCCGTGGTGGGGACCGGCGGGTCACCACGGCCGACCCGGAGCAGACCTACCAGGCGCTGGCGAAGTACGGCGTGGACCTGACCGCAAGCGCCCGGGACGGCAGGATCGACCCGGTCATCGGCCGGGACGCCGAGATCCGTCGGGTGATCCAGGTGCTGTCCCGGCGTACGAAGAACAACCCGGTCCTGATCGGCGAGCCGGGCGTCGGCAAGACCGCCATCGTCGAGGGCCTGGCCCAGCGGATCGTCGCCGGCGACGTGCCCGAGTCGCTGCGCGACAAGAGGTTGGTCTCGCTCGACCTCGGCGCGATGGTGGCCGGCGCGTCGTACCGGGGGCAGTTCGAGGAGCGGCTGAAGTCCGTCCTCGAAGAGATCAAGAACTCGAACGGCCAGGTCATCACGTTCCTCGACGAGCTGCACACGGTGGTCGGCGCCGGCAAGGGCGAGGGCTCGATGGACGCCGGCAACATGCTCAAGCCGATGCTGGCCCGCGGTGAGCTCCGGATGGTCGGTGCGACCACGCTGGACGAGTACCGCGAGCACATCGAGAAGGACCCGGCCCTGGAGCGCCGTTTCCAACCGGTGCTGGTCGGCGAGCCGACGATCGAGGACACCATCGGCATCCTGCGCGGGCTCAAGGAGCGCTACGAGGTGCACCACGGCGTACGGATCACCGACGCCGCGCTGGTCGCCGCCGCCGCCCTGTCCGACCGCTACATCACCGACCGGTTCCTGCCGGACAAGGCCATCGACCTGGTCGACGAGTCCGCGTCCCGGCTGCGCATGGAGATCGACTCGCGCCCGGTCGAGGTGGACGAGATCGAGCGGGCGGTCCGCCGGCTCGAGATCGAGGAGATGGCACTGGCCAAGGAGCCGGACGCCGCGTCCGCCGAGCGGTTGGAGCGGCTGCGCAAGGAGTTGGCCGACAAGCGCGAGCAGCTCACCGCCCTCTCCGAGCGCTGGCAGCTGGAGAAGAGCCACATCACCAAGCTCTCCACCGCCAAGGAGGAGCTGGAGCGGCTGAGCGGCGAGGCCGAGCGGGCCGAGCGCGACGGCGAGCTGGAGCGCGCCGCCGAGCTGCGGTACGGCCGGATCCCGGCGCTGAAGAACGAGCTGAAGCAGGCCGAGGAGGAGCTGGCGCGCCTCCAGGCCGACGGCGCGATGCTCAAGGAGGAGGTCGGTGCGGACGACATCGCCGCCGTGGTCGCCTCCTGGACCGGCATCCCCGCCGGCCGGCTGCTCGAGGGCGAGACCGCCAAGCTGCTGCGGATGGAGGAGTCGCTGCGCGGGCGTGTGGTCGGCCAGGCGGAGGCGGTGGGCGCCGTCTCCGACGCGGTGCGCCGCGCCCGGGCCGGCGTCGCCGACCCGGACCGCCCGACCGGCAGCTTCCTCTTCCTCGGCCCGACCGGCGTCGGCAAGACCGAGCTGGCGAAGGCGCTTGCCGAGTTCCTCTTCGACGACGAACGGGCGATGGTCCGCATCGACATGAGCGAGTACGGCGAGAAGCACTCCGTCGCCCGTCTGGTCGGTGCCCCGCCCGGCTACGTCGGCTACGAGGAGGGCGGCCAGCTCACCGAGGCGGTGCGCCGCCGGCCGTACTCGGTGATTCTGCTGGACGAGGTCGAGAAGGCCCACCCGGATGTGTTCGACATCCTGCTCCAGGTGCTCGACGACGGCCGGCTCACCGATGGCCAGGGCCGTACGGTGGACTTCCGCAACGCCATCCTGATCCTCACCTCGAACCTCGGCTCGTCGATGATCAGCGACCTCACACTGGCCGAGGAGCAGCGGCGTGAGGGCGTCCTGGCGGTGGTCCGCTCGCACTTCAAGCCGGAGTTCCTCAACCGTCTCGACGACATCGTGGTCTTCGCCGCCCTGCAGGGCGCGGACCTGCGGGCCATCGTGGACATCCAGTTGGACCGGATGCGGAGGCGGCTCGCCGACCGGCGGCTGGCGTTGGAGATCACCGATGCCGCGCGGACGTGGCTCGCCGAGCACGGTTACGACCCGATCTACGGTGCCCGCCCGTTGCGCCGCCTCGTCCAGACCGCGATCGGCGACCAACTGGCGAAGGCCCTCCTGGCCGGCGCGATCCGCGACGGCGACACGGTTCGGGTCGACCTGGCTGATTCGAAGGACGCCCTGGCGGTGCGGTCCGCCTGACCCGCTCCGTCGATCCGAGGTTGGCGGTGGCAACAGACGTCGCCGCCAACCTCATGATCAGGAGCGTGCGGGGCCGGGGACCGGGTAGGAGGACGGGATGTTGGGCATCGGGAGGAAGCGGGGGCGGGAGCTGGCCGCCGCGATCGAGGAGCTTCACCGCGCCGAGACCGTCGCCTTCGGACCGGTGGGCGTCGCCGGATCGGTGTTGCCGGTGACCGAGGCGTACCGACGGGTGGCGGCCGCGCTGGCCGACTACCCCGAGGAGGTACGCGGGCAGCTCGACCGCCTGCTCGCCACCGGCTCGCCGGCCGGGAGGTTGTACGCCGCCGCACTGCTGCAGCGGCTCGACCCGACCGCCGGCCGGGCGGCCTGGGAACGGCTGCGCGACGACCCGGCCGAGGTGGGCACGTTCACCGGCTGCGTGATGGGCCGCACGACCCTCCGGGAGTACGCCGAGGACCGTCTCGGCCTATCGTGATCAACAGGGCGGCGCGAGCCGTCCGAACGGCTCTGCCGACGCGGCTGATCGACCCGTACGTTGCCAGCCATGGCCACCACCGTCGATCCACCCGCGCCCGTGGACGCCCCGGCGCGTCCGCCCCGGCCGCATACCGTCACCATCGCCTTCTGGCTGCAGCTCGCTGCCGTGCTGATCCTGCTCGGCCTGGTGGCCCTGGTGATCGTGCAGACCGTGCAATGGGACGGCCGGATCGACGACGCGGTACGAAAGGTCCCCGACGCCGCCCCGGACGAGGTACGCGCCGAGCGCTGGAGCAACGTCACCGGCTCGCTCATCATCGGGGTGCCGCTCCTGCTGCTCGCGGGCTGGTACGCCGCGACCGCCCGGCCGGTGCGCCGGGGCGGGAACGTCGCTCGGATCCTCGTCTTCGTCGCCGCCGGCGGCCAACTGCTCGTCTGCGTCTGCCAGGGCTGTTTCGGCGCCCTCTTCGCTCCAATGCTGTTCGCCACGGGCTTCGACGAGGAGCCGGTGTTCCCGGACGAGGAGGGCATGCCGCCGGACTTCTGGGACGAGAGTCCGTTCCTCGACGCCCTGTACGGCACGCCCGGCCCGTTCGAGGCCGTGTTCTTCCCGCTCGGGATGCTCGGGGCGCTCGCCGTGTTCGTGCTGACCGCCGCGGTGGTCCTGCTGCTGGCGCTGCCGCCCGCTCACCGGTGGTTCGTCCCGGCCGAACCTGTGCCTCCCGCGCCGCCGGTACTCCCGGCGGTCGCCCTGCCCTACCCCGGCCCCGGCTACGCCCCGCCGGGCTACCCCGTCCCGGGCTACGCCCCGCCGGGCTACCCCGTCCCGGGCTACGCCCCGCCCGCCTACCTCCCGCCCGGCCATGTCGCGCCGCCCGGATACCCGTTCTGCCCGGACCCGTCGGCGCACGCGCAACCGCCCGAGCCCCGAACCGACGCCTCCGGGTCCGCTTCGGACGTTGGCTGACCGGACGGGTCCCGGACCGGCCCCGCCGACCTGCCGGACGTACGGACGGTAGTCGGACGAGCACGGTACAGGGGCGAATCTCGCCAGGTGCGCGCGGTTGTTACCGTCTCCGACCGACGAACCTGGGGAGGTTGTCGGGGTGGACGGGTCGGTGGCGTACCTGCTGGCGGGGGCGGGCTGTCTGGTCGGCGTGGCCGGGGTGGTGATCGCGGTGCTCGCCCAGCGCCGCTCCCGCCGCCGCCCGCCTGGCGCGAAGGGCCTCGGCGACCCGCTGCGCGACCGGGACGCGGACGCGCTCCGGGGTGACCCGCGCCGCCTCACGCCCGGCGACATCGTGGAGGTACGCGGCGTCACGTACGCGGTGCGCGGCTCGATCCGCCTGGTGGAGGGCGCCTGGAGCTGGGCGGAACACCTGCTCGACGACGCGGGCGGGGTCCGCCGCTGGCTCTCCGTCGAGGAGGACCCGGAGCTGGAGCTGGTGCTCTGGGAGGCTGAGCCGGGCGCCACGGTCACGCCCGGCGCACCGACCATCGACTTCGCCGGCCGCCGGTACAGCTGGGACGAGTCCGGCCAGGCCCGCTACACCGCGGTCGGCACCACCGGCCTCGACCCGAGCGGCACCATGCGGTACCACGACTACCAGGCCCCCGGTGGTGCCCGGCTGTCGTTCGAGGCGTACGGCGAGGCGGGCTGGGAGGTGGCCCGCGGCGAGAAGCTGCAGCGGGCCGAGGTGATGATCTACCCGCAGGCCGAGGGGGCCTGAGTGCTCGTCACCATCGACGCCCCTTACGTGGACACCAGCGCCGCCGACCTCAGCCTCGCGTTCGACGACGTCGAGCGCCCCGCGCTGCACGTGCTCGACCTCGACCTGCCCGGCGGCGTCCACGTCCGACTCCGGCTGCTCGGCGCCTCGCACCAGGTGGTGCTGCGCGCGCCCGGCACCGCGCTCACCGAGACGGTGGCCTGCCTGCCCGGCCGCCGGCCCGACCTGCCCGGCGCGGTGCACGACGAGCACACCGGCTACCGGTTCACCGCGACCGTCCTGCGTCCCGAGGGCGGCGGCCTTCGGGACCGGGTCGCCACGCTCCGCGCCGACCTGGCCGACGACCCGTACGCGCTGGTCGGGGTCTTCCCCGGTGACGTCGACGCGGTCACCGCGCTGTCGGTGCGCCCGGACCCGCCGGACGGCGCCCTCGGCTGGCGCACCTGGCACGCGTACCCCCAGACCAACGAGCTGGTCCTGACCGAAACGGTGGTGGCACTGCGATGACGTACCGACGCTGGTTCGTGGTGGGGGTGGTGTTCGCCGTCATCGGCGCGCTTGTCGCCGCCTTCGCCATCTTCTACGGCAACTTCTCCCCGCGCGGCTTCGTCGAGGACCGGTACGCCCGCGCCGCCGCCCGGGACATCGGCGGCGAGGCCGTGGCGTACACGTCGAACAGCCGGCCCAGCGAGGTGGCCAAGCAGATCACCGAAGCCTGGAAGCCGGCCGACCAGTACGTCGACGGCAGCGGTGTGTACCTGCGCTACGACGACGACTCGGTGGTGATCCTGCCGGTCGCCGCCGGCTCGCTGATCCTCCTGGAACGGCTCAGCACCGCGTACCCGCGCTACCACTCCCGGGTCGGCAACCACTGGGGCTGGGGCCGGGGCAACACCGTCCGGGGCGGCGGCCCCGGCAGCGGCAAGTAGACCCCCACGACCGAACGAATCCTGGAGCACCCCTTGCAGACCCTCGTCACCGACCTGCTGGTCACCCTCGCCTACGGAGTGGTCGGCGTCCTCCTCATGGGTATCGGCTACGTCCTGGTCGACGTGGCCACCCCGGGCCGGCTCAACGAGCTGATCTGGAACGAGCGCAACCGCAACGCCGCGCTCCTGCTCGCCTCGAACCTGCTCGGCGTCGGCACGATCGTGGTCGCCGCGATCGTCGCCAGCGAGGACGACTTCTTCCTCGGCCTGGTCGGCGCGGCGGCGTACGGCATCCTCGGCCTGGTCATCATGGCCGCCGCGTTCCTGCTGCTGGATCTCGCCACCCCCGGCAGGCTCGGCGAGATCCTGGTCGACCCGGAACCGCACCCCGCGGTCTGGGTCTCCGCCGTCATCCACGTCGCCACCGGCGCGATCATCGCCGCCGCGATCAGCTGATGGCCACGGGTAAGGCGCCCGGCAGGGCGGCGCCGAAGAAGACCGGGCAGGCCGTCCTGGTGTGGGGCATCGTCGGTGCGGTGCTGCTGGGCGGATGTGTCATCGGTCAGGCAACAAACGGCGACGACGCCGGCACGTCGGTGGCCCCGCCGACCGCGACCGAGCGCAACGACACCGTGCCGATCCTGCGGCAGGCCTTCGAGAGCCAGGGCATCTGCTACGGCTGGCGGCTCCAGGAGGGGTACGGCGACGACGTGGTGAGCGTCGGCTCCAACCTCGGCGACGGTGTCCCGGTCGAGGGCAACCCGCAGTGCCCCCGCTGGGTGCAGGTCGTCGGTGACGTCACCTACACCTCGGAGAGCAGCGAGTCCGACGACTACGCGTACGTGACCGTCGAGGGATCGTCCGACTTCAAGGACCTCGACCTGCTCCTGGTGAAGGGCGGGCTGGCCGACTTCGACCTGACCGCCGACGCCTTCGTCGACGACCCGGGCTGGGCGGTCACCCGGGCCGCGGTCACCCTGCCGCTGCTCGTGGCCGAGCGCGAGCTGGCCAGTCCCGAGCCGGTGGCCACCGCCGCGCCCGCCGACCCGCCCGCCGCGCTCGCGGACGCCGGCAACGACATGTGGCGGGACCGGTGGGGCTGGCTGCTCGGCGCGGCGGGACTGCTGCTGCTCACCGTCCTGATGGTCACCGTCGGCCTGGTGCAGCGCCGCCGGCAGCGCGCCGCCGCCGCCAAGGTTCCGGCCCAGCGCCGCAAGGCCACCACGCGTACGCCGGAGCGGGCGTGACGGTCGACGCGCCGGCACGGTGGCGGCTCTCCCGCGCCGCCGTGCTGGCCGCGGTGTTCGTCTGCGCCGCCTGCGGTCTGGTCTACGAGCTGGCCCTGGTCGCCCTCGGCAGCTACCTGATCGGCGACACGGTCGGTCAGGCGTCGATCGTGCTCGGCGTGATGGTCTTCGCGATGGGCGTGGGTGCGCTCGCCGCGAAGCCGTTGCAGTCCCGGGCCGCCGCCGCGTTCGCCGCGATCGAGCTGGCGCTGGCCCTGCTCGGCGGCCTGTCGGTGCTCGGCCTCTACGCGGCCTTCGCCTGGCTGGACCTCTACGGGCCGGCGCTCGTCGGCACCGCCTTCGCGCTCGGCCTGCTGATCGGCGCGGAGATCCCGCTGCTGATGGTGCTGCTGCAACGGATCCGGGAACAGGCCGCCGGCAGCGCGGTGGCCGACCTGTTCGCCGCCGACTACGTCGGCGCGCTGCTCGGTGGGCTGGCCTTCCCGTTCCTGCTGCTGCCGCTCTTCGGCCAGCTCAAGGGTGCGCTGGTGGTGGGCGCGGTGAACGCGCTCGCCGGCCTGGCGTTGGTCTTCACCGTCTTCCGGCGGGAGCTGAGCCGCCGGGCGCGCACCGCGCTCACCGCGGCCTCCGTCGTGGTCGCGCTCTGCCTGGGGTACGCGTGGCTGACCGCGCGGGACTTCGAGGTGACCGCCCGGCAGCAGCTGTACCGGGACCCGGTGGTGCACGCCGAGCGCAGCCGCTACCAGGAGGTGGTGCTGACCCGCTCGGTCGCCGAGCCCGGCCGTGGCCGGACCGACCTGCGGCTGTTCCTCAACGGGGACCTCCAGTTCAGCTCGGTCGACGAGTACCGCTACCACGAGGCCCTGGTGCATCCGGTGCTCGCCGGGACGCGGGGCGAGGTGCTGGTGCTCGGCGCCGGCGACGGACTCGCCGTCCGGGAGGTGCTGCGGTATCCCGACGTCCGGCGGGTCACCGTCGTCGACCTCGACCCGGCGGTGGTGGCGCTGGCCCGCAGCGAGCCGGAGCTGCGCCGGCTCAACGGCGGGTCGCTCGACGATCCCCGGGTCCGCGTGGTGCACGCCGACGCGTTCGCGTGGCTGCGGACGGCCACCGAACGGTTCGACGCGGTGGTGGCCGATCTGCCCGACCCGGACGAGACCGCCACCGCGAAGCTCTACACCGTCGAGTTCTACGCGCTGGTCCGCAACGCCCTCGCCGACGGCGCCCGGCTGGTCGTGCAGGCCGGTTCCCCGTACTTCGCGCCCCGGTCGTACTGGTCGATCGAGGCGTCGCTGCGGGAGGCCGGGTTCGCCACCACCCCGTACCACGTGGACGTGCCCTCCTTCGGCGACTGGGGCTTCCTGCTCGCCGCCCCCGGCGGGTCGTCGCCCGTGCTCGGCCTGCCGGCCGGCGCGCCGTCGCTGCGCTTCCTCGACGCGGCCGTACTCGCCGCCGCCGCGGCCTTTCCGCCGGACCGCCGCCGCCTCGACGTGCCGGCGTCCACCCTGCTGCAACCACGGGTGCTCGAGTACGCGCGTACCGAGTGGCGTGGGTACTGAGCCTTCGTACCGTCGCGCCGCCCTGCCCCGTTGGTCCGTACTCGATACGGTGTGGGCGCGATCTAGGGAAGGAGAACTATGGCCGATCCTCATCAGCCACCCGCCCGGGTACGCCCGAGCGTCGTGACAATTTCCAGCTACCTGCTCATCTTCTACGCGATCCTGTCCGTGCTCAGCCTGATCGTCGGGCTCAGCACGATGGGCACGATCATGGACGTCTACCGGGACGCCTTCGCCGGCACCGAGGCCGAGGGTGCCGAGGGTGTCGCCGTGTTCATGGTCGTCGCGGGCAGCGTGGTCAGCCTGCTCTTCGCGGTCGGGCTGGTCGTCCTCGCCATGCTCAACAACCGGGGCAGGAACGTCGCCCGGATCGTCACCTGGGTGGTCGGCGGTATCGCGCTGTGCTGCTCCGGCCTGGGGCTGGCCGGCACCGCGCTCGGCGGCACGATGGGCGGCGACACCTCCGGTAACGTGCCGAGCCAGGACGAGATCAACCGCCGGCTCGACGAGGCGCTGCCGTCCTGGTACGAGCCGGTCTCGCTGCTGCTCACCGTGCTCGGAATCATCGCGCTGCTGACGGCGCTGATCCTGCTGGCGTTGCCGAAGGCGAACGAGTTCTTCCGCAAGCCGCAGCAGCAGTGGGAGCCGCCGGTGCCCGGTGCCGCCTACCCGGCGTACCCGTCGACCCCCGGCCAGCCGGGTTACCCGCAGACGCCGGGCTACCCGTCGACGCCCGGCGAGCCGGGCTACCCGCAGGCCGGGCCGACCCCGGGTACGCCGGGCCAGCCGGAGCAGGGCGGGGAGGCTCAGCCCGGCTCCGACCGGCCCGGTCCGACGCCGCCGCCGACGAGTTGAGTGCCGGATAGCGGCGACGACGACGGTCCCTCCGGATAGCGTGCAACCCGACGCCTACCGGAGGGACCAGTCGTGTCGTACCCCGATCGGGCCCGTCGTCCCGTGGCGGTGACGGCGGCCGTCCTACTGCTGGTGCTGATGGCGGCCGTCGCCTTCGGGTACGCGGTCGTCAGCCTGGTCGTCCTGCCCGGCACGATCGACGCGTTCCGGTCGGCTGCGGAGCGCACCCCGGCCGCCGCGGAGGAGGTCGGCGCGGTGGCCGTCCTGGCCGGCACCTGGACGGTGCTCGGCGCCCTGGTGAGCCTGCTCGCCGGGGTGCTGCTCGCGGCGCTCGCCGTGGGGCTGCGCGCCGGTCGCCCCGGTGCCCGGCCGGCGACCTGGGTGGTCGCCGGGTTGGGCGTGCTCGCCGGTTGCTGCGGGCTCGCCGCGTTGGGCGGGATGCGGGCGGTGCCGCTGCGGCTCGGCGCGGAGGACCGGGTCACCGCCGAGCTGCTGGCCCGGCTTGAGGAGGCGTGGCCGGGCTGGTGGATCCCGCTCGGCGCGGGGCTTTCGGTCGGACAGGTGCTCGGCTACCTTGTGGTGGCTGTGCTGCTGGCGTTGCCGCCGGCGGCCGTGTGGTTCCGCCGGTCGGTGCCGGCCCCGCACGCCCCGATGTACCCGCCCCCGTACCCGCCGAGGTGAGGACCGCCCGTGACGCTCGACCAGCCGACCACCGAGCGACGGGCCCTGGTTACCGGTGCGACGGCCGGCATCGGCGCGGCGTTCGCGCGCCGGCTCGCCGCCGACGGCTGGCACCTGGTGCTGGTCGCGCGCGACGCCGCCCGGCTGGTCGAGTTCGCCGCGGAGCTGACCGGCCGGCACGGCCGGGAGGTCGAGACGATCTCCGCGGATCTGTCCACCGACGACGGCTGCGCCGAGGTTGAGCGGCGGCTCACCGAGGGTCCCGCGATCGACCTGCTGGTGAACAACGCGGGGATCAGCCTCAACACGCCGTTCCTGCGGTCGTCGGTCGAGGCGGAGGAGCGGCTGCTCCGGCTCAACGTGCACGCGGTGATGCGGCTGACCCTGGCGGCCGTGCGACCGATGACCGAGCGGGGCCACGGGGCAGTGATTAATGTCTCTTCGGTCGCGGGTTTCGGTGCGGTGATGCCCGGCTCGACGTACTCGGCCAGCAAGGCGTGGGTCACCAACTTCAGCGAGTCGGTCGGGCTCTCCGCCCGCCGGTTCGGTGTCCGCGTGATGGCGCTCTGCCCCGGCTACACGCGTACCGAGTTCCACGACCGGGCCGGCATCGACATGTCGAAGACGCCGGAGTGGATGTGGCTGAGCGCCGACGACGTCGTCGAGGAAGCCCTGCGTGACCTGCGGAAAGGCAAGCTGGTCAGCGTGCCGGCGTGGAAGTACAAACTGGCCGTGGCAGGGCTGCGGCACGCGCCGCGGCGGCTGCTGGAGGCCGTCTCGCGGGACACCCGGGGCCGGATCGGCCGCGACGGACGCTGAGCGCGGGCGGCCCGACCGCCCGACGGGCGGTTGCTCAGCGTGGCCGTACATCGTCGACGGTCTCATCGCCCGCGGGGTTGATCCGGGTGGGCCCGGCACGCGGCTCACAGCATCGAGCAGTACCCTCTCCCCCATGGGGGACCACGACGACCTGCGTAAATTCATTACCGACCTGGCTGTGGTCCATGGACGGGTGGTGTTGTCCTCGGGGCGCGAGGCGGACTGGTACGTGGATCTGCGCCGCGTCACGCTGCATCACGAGGCGGCACCGTTGGTGGGCCGGGTGATGCGGGCGCTGACCGCCGACTGGGCGTACGACGCCGTGGGCGGGCTGACGCTCGGCGCCGACCCGATCGCGCTGTCGATGCTGCACGCCGGTGGCGACCGGCCGCTGGACGCGTTCGTCGTCCGCAAGGCAGGCAAGGCGCACGGGCTGCAGCGCCGGATCGAGGGGCCCGACGTGAGCGGGCGCCGGGTGCTCGCGGTGGAGGACACGTCCACCACCGGGCAGAGCGTGTTGACCGCCGTCGAGGCCCTTCGCGAGGTCGGGGCCGAGGTGGTGGGAGTGGCGGTTATTGTTGATCGAGGCGCCGGCGACGCTGTGCGAGCCGCCGGACTGCCCTATCGGGCGGCCTATACGTTGGCTGACCTCGGCCTTGTGGCGTAAAAGTCTGCCGATTCGGATCTGCTGATATGCAGGCGGATCGATGCTCCTGGTGGAAGGATGGAATACGTGGGAACTGCGTTGGCTGAAATGACCATGCCTCAGATCTCGCCGCTTGCCGGCGAGCCGATCGAACGTGCCGATGCCGAGCGGCTGGCCGGGGTCCTCAAGGCCCTCGCCGACCCCGCCCGGTTGCGGCTGCTCAGCCTGATCCAGTCGGCTCCGGAGGGGGAGGCGTGCGTGTGTGACCTCACCGCACCCCTCGGCCTCTCGCAGCCGACGGTCAGCCACCACCTGCGCATCCTCACCGAGGCCGGCCTGCTGGAGCGGGAGAAGCGTGGGGTCTGGGCGTACTACCGGCTGGTGCCGAGCGCGATCGCGACAATCGCCGATCTGCTGACGCCGCCGCGCAAGCGCGCCACCAAGAAGGCGCGCTGACCCGTACCGCTCGTCCGGTGCCCTCCCTGACCGGGACGGCGCCGGACGGACGGTCGGGCCTGCCCGGCGGCCGACCCGGTCAGTGCTTGCCGTAGTGCTCCCGGGTCTCCCGGATCGCCTCCTCGGCGGCGGCGCGCTCCGCCGCGGTGACGCCGCGACGCGCCGCGATACGTGCGCGCAGCAGCTCGACCGCGATCGGGACCACCGAGATCCCCACGATCGCGATCAGGATCAGCTCGATGTTCGCCTTGACGAACGGGATCTGGCCGAGGAAGTAACCGAGCACCGTCACGCCGGTGCCCCAGAGGATGCCGCCGAGCACGTTGTAGACGACGAACGTGCGGTAGTTCATCCGGCTGACCCCGGCCACGATCGGCGTGAACGTCCGGACGATGGGCACGAAGCGGGCCAGCACGATCGAGCGGGCGCCGTACTTCTCGAAGAAGTCGTGTGCCTTCAGGACGTTCTCCTGGTTGAACAGCCGCGAGTTCGGCCGGCGGAACAGCGCCGGCCCGACCTTGCGGCCGAACGCGTACCCGACCTGGTCACCGGCGATCGCCGACAGCGTGATGAGCAGGCAGACCAGCCACAGTGGCCAGGTGATGTACCGCCCGTCGGCGGTGAGCAGGCCGGCGGTGAACAGCAGCGAGTCGCCGGGCAGGAAGAACCCGATCAGCAGCCCCGACTCGGCGAAGACGATCACCAGGATGCCGAGCAGGCCGAACGTCGAGATCAGGACCTCGGGATCGAGCCAGTCCGGCCCCAGGGCCAGCGTGGTGGTGGGCGTCGACACGAGGTGACCTCCGTGGTCGGCCGGCAGCGGACGTCGCCTGCGGCGACGGGAACGTCCGTAGTCTAGGTGCCCGTCCGATCCGTCCGGTGCGCGACGTCACACCCGCGCCCCCTCCGCCCGCTCAACGCGGGGCCACGACCAGGGTCTGCAACGCCTCGCCCACAGTGCCGTCAACGTCGGCCAACCGGCTCGCGGCGAGGCCCGAGCCGTGCGGACCGATGGTCGTGGCCGAGTCGAGCAGCAGCCACTCTCCGCGCGGCGGCCGGTGCAGCACGACCGTGAGATCCACGTTCACGAAGAGCCAGCGGGCCAGGTCCAGCCGGGCGCTGACCCCGCTGCCCGAGTCGGCCACCAGCAGGGCCAGCTCGGCCGGTCGGACCGGCTCGCCGGGCACCAGCGGGATGCGGGGCCGGGCCCACACCCGGGCCGGTCCCGGTTCGGCGAAACCTCCGGAGACGACGCGCCACTGCATGCTGGACAGGTAGCCACCGGTGTGCGCGGTGGCCCACAGGTCAGGTTCGGTGCCGGAGTCCGCACCGGGAACGGCCACCCTCTCGTCCGGTGTGGCCGGCGTCGGCTCAGCCGGCGCTAGGATCCGCCAGCCCCGGGCGTGCAGCACCTCCTGCCCGCCGGCCTCGGCGACCCCCTCCACAAGCGTGATCCGGCGGCCGGCGCGGAGCGTACGCACGCGCAGCGTCAGCGCCGCCACCGGGACCGGCCGCAGGATGTCCACCGTGACTCGGCTGAGCAGTTGCCCGTCGACCGGCTCGTGCGCCGTCAACGCACGGGCGAGCAGCGCCGACGGCGGACCGGCGTGCTGGGCCGCCGGATCCCAGGGGCCGGCCGTCGCCGGGGTGGCGACGAACCGGCCCGCGCCGGCGGGCTCGTAGAACGCCTCGTACGTCATCGTCGGCGACCCTACAGGCGCGGGTCGACCGGCTCGGACTCACAGGCCAGGATCGCGAACACCAGCTCGTGGCGGCGCCACAGCGGCGCCCCGGCGACCAGCGCGTCCAACGCGGCCAGTCCGAGACCGTGCTCGCGCAGCGCCAGGCCCCGCTTGCGGCCCAGCGAGCGGCGGCGCAGCAGGGTCAGCTGCTCCGGCTCGGTGTACTCCGGACCGTAGATGATCCGCAGGTACTCCCGGCCCCGGCACTTGATGCCGGGCTGGAGCAGAGTGCCGCGCGCCGAGCGCGCAGCCGGCCCGGCGTACGGCTTGACCACCATGCCCTCACCGCCGGCCGTGGTGAGCGCGAGCCACCAGTCGGTGGCCGCCGCCTCGGCCGCCGGATCGGACAGGTCGACGACCTGCCGCCGGGTCGGCGTGAAGAACTCCGGGTCGGCGGCGCAGAGCCGGTCGGCCACGTCGAGGTGCCAGCCGTGGTCCCGGTCGGTGTAGCTCGACCGCCCACCGGCCAGCACCGCGAACGGCGCCAGGGTCACGCCACGCAGGCCGTCCGTCGGCCCCACGTACGCGCGGTAGGTCGCCGAGTAGGCGGTAACGTCGTCCCGGCGGCGGGCCAGGCGGTCCCGCAGCGCACCGAGGTCCAGCCCTCGGGCCGTGGCGGCGTCCAGCGTGGCCAGCGCCGCCGGCAGGGCGGCACGGCCGGCCGCGCCGACGCTCGCGTACTGCTCGCGGATCAGCCCGCTCGCCTTGGCCGACCAGGGCAGCAGCTCGCAGTCCAGCAGCAGCCAGTCGGTGTCCAGCTCGGTCCAGAGCCCGGCCCGGCCGACCGCCGCGCGGACCCGGGCGAGCAGCTCGCCGTCCAGCGGGCCGGAGAAGAACGGCCGGCCGGTACGCGTGTACACGGCCCCGCCACCGAACGGGCCGCCCTCCGCCTCCCGGCCGACCAGGACCACCGCCCGCGAGCCCATGTGCTTCTCCTCGCAGACCACCCGGTCCACGCCCGCCGCCCGGTAGTCGGCGAACGCCTCCGCCGGATGCTCCAGGAAGCCCTCCACGGTCGACGTCGAGCAGGGCGCCATGGTCGGCGGCAGCCACACCAGCCGCTGCGGGTCGACGGCGAAGCGGCTGATCACCTCCAGCGCCGCCGCGGCGTTCTCCGCCGGCACGGACAGCGAGCCGTACGCGTGCTCGACGTGCCGCCGGCCGGTCACGTCGGTCAGCTCCAGCACCTCGTCCGGGCGGGCCGGCGCCGGGGTCAGCGGCCGGGCCGGCGCGTACCACTCCCGCTCGGCGGGCACCGAGACCAGCTCCCGCTCCGGGTAGCGGAGCGCGGTGAGCCGGCCGCCGAAGACGCACCCGGTGTCGATGCAGATGGTGTCGTTCACCCACTCGGGCTCCGGCGTGGGCGTGTGCCCGTAGACGACCGTCGCCGATCCCCGGTACTCCCGCGCCCACGGGTAGCGCACCGGCAGCCCGTACTCGTCGGTCTCGCCGGTGGTCTCGCCGAACAGCGCGAATGCCCGGACCCGGCCGGACGCGCGGCCCTGGTACTCCTCCTTGAGCCCGGCGTGTGCCACCACCAGCCGCCCGCCGTCCAGCACGTAGTGGCTGACCAGGCCGTCGACGAACGCCGCCACGTCGGCGACGAAGGCCGGCGGCTCGGCGTCGAGCTGCGCCATCGTCTCCGCCAGGCCGTGCGTGAGCCGCACGTCCCGGCCGCGCAGCTTGCGCAGCAGCTTCTGCTCGTGGTTGCCCGGCACGCAGAGCGCGTGACCGGCCGCGACCATGCCCATCACCAGGCGGAGCACCCCCGGCGAGTCCGGGCCTCGGTCCACCAGGTCACCCACGAAGACAGCGGTACGCGCCGCCGGGTGCGTCGCGTCCACCGGCCGGCCACGCTCGTCACGGACCAGCTCCCAGCCGAGCCGGACCAGCAGCGCCTCCAACTCGGAGCGGCAGCCGTGCACGTCGCCGACGATGTCGAACGGGCCGGTCAGCTCCCGCCGGTCGTTGAAGAGCTTCTCGTACCGGAGCTGCGCGGCCTCGATCTCCTCGACGCCCCGCAGGACGTGCACCTTCCGGAAGCCCTCCCGGGCCAGCTGCCCGTACGTGCGGCGCAGGTCCCGCTGCATCCGGGCGAGTACCGGGCGGCCGAAGGTGCGGTCGACGCGCGCCTGCGTCCGCTCCCAGGCCAGCACCTCCGGCACGTCCAGCACGATGGCCACCGGCAGCACGTCGTGCTCGCGGGCCACCCGGACCAGGGCCGCCCGGGCGTGCGGCTGGAGGTTCGTCGCGTCGACCACGGTGAGCCGGCCGGCGCGCAGTCGCTTGCCGGCCACGTAGTGCAGCACGTCGAACGCGTCACCGGACGCGGACTGGTCGTTCTCGTCGTCGGCGACCAGGCCCCGGAAGGCGTCCGACGAGAGCACCTGCGTGGGCAGGAAGTGCCGGCGGGCGAAGGTGGACTTGCCCGAACCGGAGATCCCGACCAGCGCGACGAGGGCCAGCTCGGGGATGTCGAGGACGGTCATCGGTCGGCCTCCGCAAGGTTGAACACGGCGAGCTGGGTCGGTGTGCCCACCTCCGGGTCGTCGTCGCCGACGCCCCGCAGCGCCACCGTGTAGCCGTACGTGGACCCGACCCGGGACGTCCAGGCGGCGAACTCGGCGCGGGTCCACTCGAACCGGTGGTCGGCGTGCCGGAACCGGCCGGCCGGCAGCCCCTCGTAGCGCACGTTGTACTCCACGTTCGGGGTGGTCACCACGACGGTGTGCGGGCGGGCGTGGCCGAACACGGCGTCCTCCAGCGCCGGCAGCCGCGGCGGGTCCAGGTGCTCGACGACCTCCATCAGCACCGCCGCGTCGTATCCGCGCAGCCGGTCGTCCCGGTAGGTCAGCGCCGACTGCAGGAGCCGGATCCGGTTCCGTTGGCGCTCCGGCAGCCGGTCCAGCCGCAGCCGCCGCGCGGCCAGCGTCAGGGCGTGCGCGGAGACGTCCGAGCCGACGATCTCGGTGAACCGCCGGTCACCCACCAGCGCGGCGAGCAGCGCCCCGCCGCCGCAGCCCAGGTCGAGCACCCGGCTCGCGCCCGCCTCCGTCAGCGCCGCGAGCACGGCCTCCCGCCGCCGTACGGCCAGCGAGCGGCGGATGCCGTCCTCGGCCGGGCCGGTGTCGTCGACCGTGTCGGCGTCCGCTGCGGCCGGTTCGTCGGCGAGCCGCTGCTCGGCCAGGCGGGCCAGGGCCAGCCCGGCCAGTGTCCGCCGGTGCGCCAGGTAGCGCCGGGTGATCAGCCCGCGCTCGGGGTGGTCGGCCAGCCAACCCGCACCGGCCCGGAGCAGCTTGTCCACCTCGTCCGGGGCCACCCAGTAGTGCTTCGCGTCGTCCAGGACGGGCAGCAGCACGTACAGGTGGTTCAGGGCGTCCGCGACCCGCACGGTGCCGGTGAGGGTGAGGTCCACGTACCGGCTGTCGCCCCACTCCGGGTGCCGCTCGTCGAGGGGGATCGGCGTGGCGGTGGCCGTCCACCCGAGCGGGGTGAAGAGACGCACCGCCACGTCGGCGCCGCCCCGGCAGCGCAGCACCGGTACGCGGACCTCCAGCGGGATCGGTGTGCGGGCCAGCTCCGGCCGCTCCCGCGACTCGCCGCGCAGGGCCGACCGGTACACCCGGGACAGGGCCGAGGAGAGCAGGCTGGACGCCGCGTACGGCCGGTCGTTGACGTACCGCCCGAGGTTGAAGCTGTCCGGGGTGGCCGCCTGCTTCCGGCCCCGCGCGCCGCTGAGCCGCAGCGGGTCGACGTCGAGCAGCAGCGCGGCGGTGCAGCGCTCCTCGCCGGCCTCCGGGTAGAAGACGTGCGCGGTGCCGGCGGGCACGTCGAAGGCGTGCGCCCGGTCCGGGTGCTTGATCAGCAGGTGGCCGAGGTCGGTGGCCGGCCGGTGGGTCGTCGAGAGGGTGAGCAGCACGGCGTCAATGCTCCCAGCCCGGTCGATCTTGTGTCGTCCCGTTAATGGGCGGTGCCCCGCCGACCGGAGGGTCGGCGGGGCACCGGGTGGTGGGGGGGTGGGTCAGGCCACGAAGCGGGTCCGCCGACGACGGGCCACCACGAAGCCGGCCGCGCCGGCGGCGAGCAGCAGGCCGCCGATGCCGGCGACCAGGGTGGTCGAGTCACCGGTGATCGGCAGGGTGGGGTCGTCCCCATCGCCGCCGCCCTCGCCGCCACCGTTGCCGGTCGCGTTGACGAGGAGCTTGGCGGTGTCGTTGGCCGGCTTCAGGTCGTCGTAGAAGCCACCGTCACACTGGCACGGGACGTTGACCTTCACGGCACCCGTGGCGTTCGGAACCACCTTGTCGATCCTCAAGGTGAAGTCGACGGTCGGCTCCTCGCCGACCAGCACGATCGGCTCGGCGTAGCAGAAGTACGTCCGGGCACCGGGCTCGCCGGCCTCACCGTGCTCGTCCTTGCCCTTGACCGGAACGCAGACCTCGGGGACGTCGACGGCGGTCGTACCGTCGGGGATTCCGACGGTCATGTAGGTCACCGACGATCCGGCACGACCGTAGTCGAGGGTGGCCGGACCGTTGTTGCGGAAGCCGACCGTCGCCACGACCTCCTCGCCCGCGGTGCCGGCGATCGAGGCGCCGACCGCCTCCAGATCGGTACCGTTCGTGCCGGTGACCGTGATGTCGAGGCTGGACCAGTTGTTGTCCGGGTTGGTGTCCGCCTGGGTCCCGCGCTGGGCGCTCGCGGCCGGCGCGAGATCGAGAGCCGGACCGTCACCCGGCTCCCCCGTCGAGATGCCACGACTCTCGAGGTAGTTGCTGTAGTCCTCGTACTCGGCGACCGTCATCCACTGGAACTGCCCGTAGGCCCGACCCGGGGCGTAGGTGTCCTTGCCCAGCTGGTAGGAGAGGGTCGCCTGCCGCGACTCGCCGACGGCGACCGTCTCGTCGAAGTGGCAGGCGCGCACGTGGTCATCCGTGTACGTGCAGTTGCTGTAGCGCTTCCCGGCGCGGATTGCGTAGTCGTTGTGGAAAACCGCGACAGCGCCCTCGACCGTGGAACTCCCGGCGTTACGCAGACTGAGTGGGACGGTGAAGCCGGCGCCCGGGGCGGCCTTGACGGTCGTCTCGCTCTCACCCGCGAGGTCGACACCCTCGCCGATCCGGATCTTCGAGGTGTAGCTGACCGTGTCGAATCCGTCCGCGCTGACCGTCACCTTCAGGTCGCCCGCATCGCCCTTCTGGGCGCCCTCGGTCGGCGCGACGAGGACCGCGGCGAGGTTGGTGCCCCACTCGTCGTAGATGTCGGTCGGGAAGTAGGGCGTGCAGGTCAGCACGCCGGCTTCGGGAGCCTCGCAGTTGTCGCCGCTGTGCTCTGCCTTCAGGGTGACCTTGTCGCCCAGACCGCGGTAGTCGAAACGGACGGTCAGCCCCTCGATGACGACCGGCTCGGAGGCGAACAGCCGAGGCTCGTCGATCTTCCCTGCCGAATCGGTGGCGATGGTGATGTCGTTCATGTACACCGCCAGCTCCACATCGGGAGCCTGGGCGGCGGCAGGAGTGGCGGAGGCCGCGACGAACGCGCCTGCGACGCCGAGCCCGGCGAGCCAGCGCCGGGTGGTGTGCTTGAGCATGGGGTTTCCTTCGGGTGGGGGTTCACCAAGGATGGCCTGGGGATCTTAAGCAGCCCTTAAGGAACCCGCTGCCCCGCTGCCCGTCGCTCAGGCCCACGTCAGCCGAACGGATGATCAGATCCACCCCAAGGGACCGGTCGGCCATGACGGTCCGTGTGCGCTCCCGCGCCCGTCGTCCGGGCGGCTAGCGGTAGTCGTCCTCGTCGCCGGCGACCACGCGGGCCTGCTCCATCGCGTCCCAGTCGTCGACCTCCAGGCCGCGGTGCGGCTCGACGTCGACCTCACCCGGGTCGACAGCGGTGGCCTGCTCCACCGCGTCGGCCGGCTCCGCCTCCAGGTCGCGCTCCTCCGGAGCGAGGTGGTCGCTCGGGGCGAAGTCCTCGTCGGGCTGACCCATCGTCCCTCCCTGGATCTCGTGCGGACCGCTACCCACACACCGTACGGGCTGGACCCCGTCCCCGCTCGGAGCCGACGCCAACCGCGCCGCCCGGCGGGAAACGGGAATGGGCCACCGGTCCGGCACCCCGGTGCCACGATGGGGGCATGGGCTTCCTGATCCGGTTGGCGATCACCGCGATCGCGCTGTGGATCACGACGCTCGTCGTGCCCGGGGTCGAGGTGGGCGGCCGGTCCGGCGCGAACACCGCCCTCACCCTGGTCGTCGTGGCGCTGATCTTCGGCGTGGTCAACGCTGTACTGAAACCGGTGATCAAGGTCGTGGGGTGCGTCTTCTACCTGCTCACCCTCGGGCTGTTCGCACTTGTGGTGAACGCCCTGCTCTTCCTGCTGACCGACCGGATCGCCCGGGCGCTCGACCTGCCGTTCCAGGTGGACGGTTTCTGGGCGGCCTTCTGGGGCGCCATCGTGATGGCCGTGGTGACCTGGCTGATCAGCGTCGTGGTGCCGGACCGCCTGGACCGGCGATGACCGCGCTCCGGGCCGGTTGTGCCGGGGTCCGCCGACTACGGGATACTGCCGGCGGTGGACAGCGCAGTCCGGCGCGCCCAAGACAAGAGCGGCCGGCGACGGCCGAGAGCGGTAAGTAAGGAGCGTTCGACATGCCCATCGCTTCCCCCGAGGCCTATGCGGAGATGCTGGACCGCGCCAAGGCAGGCCGGTTCGCGTACCCCGCGATCAACGTGACCTCCTCGCAGACCTTGAACGCTGCGCTGAAGGGCTTCGCCGACGCGGAGAGCGACGGCATCATCCAGGTCTCCACCGGTGGTGCCGAGTACCTGTCCGGCCCCGCGGTGAAGGACATGGTCACCGGCGCGACCGCGTTCGCCCTGTACGCCCGTGAGGTGGCGAAGAACTACCCGGTGAACATCGCCCTGCACACCGACCACTGCCCGAAGGAGAAGCTGGACAAGTTCGTCCGGCCGCTCATGGCCGTCTCGCAGGAGCGGGTCAAGGCGGGGGAGGAGCCGCTGTTCCAGTCGCACATGTGGGACGGGTCCGCGGTGCCGGTGGCGGAGAACCTGCAGATCGCCGAGCAGCTCCTCGACGAGGCCGCCAAGGGCAGGATCGTCCTTGAGATCGAGGTCGGCGTGGTCGGCGGCGAGGAGGACGGCGTCGAGAACGCGATCAACGAGAAGCTCTACACCACCGTCGAGGACGGCCTGGCCATGGTCGAGGCCCTCGGCCTCGGCGAGAAGGGCCGCTACATGGCGGCGCTGACCTTCGGCAACGTGCACGGCGTCTACAAGCCGGGCAACGTCAAGCTGCGGCCGCAGGTGCTGCACGACATCCAGGTGGCGGTCGGTGCCAAGTACGGCAAGGACAAGCCGCTCAGCCTGGTCTTCCACGGCGGCTCCGGCTCGCTGCTCTCGGAGATCCGCGAGGCGCTGGACTACGGCGTGGTCAAGATGAACATCGACACCGACACGCAGTACTGCTTCACCCGCCCGGTCGCGGACCACATGTTCCGCAACTACGACGGCGTGCTCAAGGTCGACGGCGAGGTCGGCAACAAGAAGATGTACGACCCGCGGGTCTGGGGCAAGGCCGCCGAGGCCGGCATGGCCGCGCGGGTGGTCGAGGCCTGCGAGGCCCTGCGCTCCACCGGCACGAAGATGAAGTGACGCGCTGACGCGTACGGCGGCCGGCTTCCCGACGGGAGCCGGCCGTCGGCCTGTTCAGGCCCCGGTGAGCAGGCGTACCGCCTCGTGCACGTCGTCGGTCAGGTGCACGGTCGACGAGAGGTCACCGAACGGCGAGGCGGCCAGCAGCGGCCGCAGCAGCGACTCCACCGCCAGCTCCCGGGTCCAGTACGCGCGGTCCAGGAACACGTACGCGCCGCTCGCGCCGTCGGTGCAGTAGTAGGTCTTCGTCGCCGCCTGGAACACCTCCTGGACCGTGCCCGCGCGGCCCGGGGCGAACACGATCCCGCCGCGGGCCAGGCGCAGGATGGTGTCCTCCCGGATGGCGTTGGAGAAGTACTTCGCGATCCGGCCGGCGAAGAGGTTCGCCGGCTCGTGCCCGTACAGCCAGGTCGGGATGGCGAGCCCGCCGCTGCGCGCCCAGTCCAGCTCGCCGGTGGCGAGGATGGCCGAGTCCGCCCGCGACCGGTCGGCCGGCTCCCCGCCGGCCGGCGGCTGCAGCGCGGGCCCGAACAGTTTCCGGACGCGCAGCGCCGCCGAGGTGTACCGGTCGTGGTCGGTGAAGTCCGGTGCCTCCGCCAGCAGGTCGATCGCCGCGTCCAGGTCGCCGTCCGGCCGCAGGGCGAGGTACGCGCCGAGATTCGCCGCCTCCATCACCCCGGGCCCACCGCCGGTGACCACCAGCCGGTCGGCCCGGGCCAGCTCGCGGCCCAGCACGGCCGCCATCCGGTACGACGTGCTGCCACGCGGCACCGCGTGCCCGCCCATTACGCCGACGACCGACTGGGGGCCGTGGGTGGCGAGCCACGCCCGGGTGGCGTCGGCGAGGGCGTTGTCCACACCGTGGTCGTGCAGCCGTTGGCCGAGCGCCTCACGGACGTCCGGCAGCGCCCCGCCGTGCGCGCGGAAGTGCGCGTAGACCCGGGTGTCGTACATGTCGGCGAAGCCGCCCTCGGCGAACCCGGCGGCGAGGTCCTCGGGGGTGTAGAGGTGCGATGGCTGCGTCGGGTACGGCAGACCGGAGAACGGGGGCACCACGTTCGCGCCGCGCCGGACCAGGTCGGCCCCGACCTCGCGGGAGGCGAACCGGCAGCCGACGAAGAGCGTGCCGGCGACGGTCACGCCGGTCAGGTCGGGGGGATCCAGGTCGAGCCGGAGCCCCTGCACCGTCAGCCCGGTCAGGTCACCGGTGGCCAGCCGCCGGTCGAACTCCGCCCGGGTTTCGATCTCGTCGGTCCAGGTGTGCGGCTCGATGACGTCCGCGGGAGGTGGGGTCGGCACCGGATCATCCTGCCCGGCCCGGGCAAGGTTCTAACGGGCAGGAGCCCGGTGGCTCGCCACCGGGCTCCTGCGAAACCGGTTCCTGGGGAGGCTCCGGACCATTAGTTGTAGTGGAAAAGATCCCGGACCGGCATGGGCCGCGAGCGTGACCAACTCCTCACCCGTTCAGCCAACCGGGTCCGCGAACCCCCTCGCGTGTCGCGCTCCGAAGCGGGTTGAATGGGACGATGCAGAACCTGTTGCCGGAGCCACCAGCCACCCTCCTGCCCGCGCACGACGAGGCGGAAGCTGCCCTGGACGCCGCCGAGAAGGCCGGCGGCGACGAGGCCTTCACCCAGGTGGCGGCGGACCACCCGACGTTCAGCGCGGGTTGGGCCGCGCTGGCGGCCCGCGCGTTCGCGGCGGGTCAGGTCGTCACGGCGTACGCGTACGCCCGGACCGGCTACCACCGGGGCCTCGACCAGCTGCGCCGCAGCGGCTGGAAGGGGCACGGTCCGGTGCCGTGGTCCCACGAGCCGAACCGCGGCTTCCTGCGCTGCCTGTACGTGCTGTCCCGGACGGCCGACGCCATCGGCGAGGCCGACGAGGCGGCCCGGTGCGCCCAGTTCCTCCGCGACTGCGACCCGGCCGCCGCCGACGCGCTGGCCAGTAACTGACCCGTCACGCGGGGGTCGGCCCGACGCCGGCCCCCGCCGCGCGTCAGAGGCCCTCGGCCACCGCTGCGGCGATCTTGAGCCAGGCGTCGCGGGTGGCCGACGAGAGGGCGGCGTACCGGATCGGCTCGCCGGTGTCGATGAGCCGCTCGTACGGGGCCAGCAGCACCGCCCGCGTCCGCGCCGAGAAGTGCTCCTGGATCGCCGGCAGGTCGATCTCCTTGCGCGACGGCGGCATCGAGACCACCGTCACCGCCTGCCGGACCAGCCGCTGCCGGCCGCTCTGCTCCAGATGGTCGAGCATCCGCGCGGCCGTCTCGGCCGAGTCGTTCCGGGCCGACATGGTGACCACCAGCTGGTCGGTGGCGTCCATCGCGGCCTGCCAGTTCTGGGCCCGGACGTTGTTCCCGGTGTCCACGAAGATCAGCTTGTAGAAGCGGCTGACCACCTCGCGGATCTCCGCGAACGCCGCCGCGGTGAGCATCTCCCCGCCGGTGGCCGACTCGTCCGACGCGAGCACGTCGAACATTCCCTCGCCCTGCGACCGGACGTACTGGGACAGGTCGCCGACCCGCCCGTGCGAGCTGTGGAACTGGCTCAGGTCACGGAGCAGGTCCCGGACCGTCCGGGCGTGGAAGTCCTGCTGGGCGCGCATGCCGAGGGTGCCCTGGGTCTCGTTGTTGTCCCACGCCAGCACGTAGCCACCGCGCTTCTGGCCGAAGGTCATCGCGAGCAGCAGGATGGCGACGGTCTTGCCGGCGCCGCCCTTCGGGTTGACCACGGTCACCTGCCGCAGCCCGCCGAAGTTGCGCCGGACCATCTCGATGTCCCGTCGCAGCTCCTGTTCGTGCCGGCCGGGCGGCAGGCGCAGGCCCATCTTGTTGGCGACCGCCCGGACGCCCATGGTGGCCACCGGGTCGGCTGGGCGCAACTGCCGGCGCCGGGCGAAGTCCTCCGCGGTCGGTGGAGCGCCCGCCTCTGGACTCCAGCCCGCCTGCGGGTATCCGGCCGTCGGCGGGTAGTGACCCGCTGGCACCGCCTCCGGCGGCGCGTGGTGGCCGGGCTGCGCCACCGCGCTCTGCTGCCACGCTGGCGGGTACCAGCCGGGCTGGGGCGGAAACGGACCGGGCGGCGGGGGTACGGCAGGCAGGTCGGTCGTGCCCGGGGCCGCGGCGGAGTCCGGCGGGGCGGCCGCGGGAACCGCCTCGGTCGGCGCGGCCCAGGCCGGAGTGGCCGGCGGAGGAGGCGGCCCGGTCTCGGCCGCGCCGGTGTCGGCGGTCGCCGGCCGCTGCGGAGGCTGCGCCCAGGGCGACTCAGCCGGCGGACGGCCCACCGCGCCGGAGTCCGCGCCCGCCGAGCCGGTTTCCGGGTTCGCCCCGCCGGTGTCCGGGCCGGCCGCGCTGTTGTCCGTGCCCGCCGGGCCACGATCCACGGCGGCGTGCGTGCCCGCCGGGCTCGTTCCGTGCTGCTCGCCTCGGCCCGCCGCGCCGGCGGCCGGACCGGTCGGGTCGAGGCTGAACGGCTGGTCGAGGTCGACGCCGGTGGTCTGCCCGGGCCGGGGAGGCGGCACCGGCCCGGAGCCGCCTCCCTCGGAGGATGCGGGCGCCGGGCCGGAACCGGCCGCCGGAGCATTGCCGCCGGAGCGGGCCGGGCCCGGCTGGTTGCCGGCCACGCCAGGGATCGGAGGCGGTGGGGGCACCGGCGTCGACGGACCCCACTGGGCCGGGTCACCGCCGGGGGCCCAGCCGGACGTGGCGCTCGCGTCGGGTGCCCAGCCGGAGGACGGGTTCGCGCCGTACTGCGCCGGCGGGCCGTACGCGGGATCCGGGTCGCCGTACGCCGGGACGGGCGTGCCGTGCGGCGGGGCGGGCGTGCCGTGCGGCGGGGCGGCGGGGTCGGCGTTCGGGTCGGGTGCCCACGCGCCGGCGGCGCCGGGCGGGCCGATCATCGCCCATCCGCCCGGCGCGGGCACTCCGCCGGCCGGCGGCGGGTAGGCGGGTGGTTGACCGGGTGCTCCCTGCGGTGGCACGGGTGACCAGGACGGCGGGTCGACCTGGGCCGCCGGCCACAGTGGTTCGATGTCCCGCTCCGGCACCGGCTGTTGGCCGGACGCGTACGACCGGTCGGTGTTCTCGTCCACCACGGTTCCTCCCCATTCCTCCTGCCGAGGATAGGCCCCCGCAGCCGGCGGAACGGATCGCCGGGGGTGACGGTCAGGACGTCCAGACCGCCCAGGCGCCCGGCTCGGTCCACCAGGACCGCTTGCGCTTCAGCTCGCCCTCGGCGCCGTCGTCGACGAACGGGACCGTTCCGTCGCGTGGCACCACCGCCACCGCCCGGCCGCGGGCGCGGCGGACCTCGAGGCGTACCCGCCTGCGGCCCCAGCGGGACCGGGTCACCACCGGGACGGCCACCGCGACCTCGACCCGGCCGTCGGCCGGATCCGGGGTGGCGAGCAGCGCCACGTCGTCCAGCCGGGCGTACCCGCCGGCGTTGCCGATCGCGCAGGCCAGCAGCGGCTCGCCGCCGTCGGAGAGGATCGTGTCGTCCACCTCGACGCGACCCCGCCAGTGCAGCGGCCGGCCCGCCTCGTCGGCCGCGCCGAGCAGCGCGCCGTCCAGGGTCACCGAACCGCCGTCGTTGCGCAGCAGGTCCAGCCGGCGGGGGGTGCCGTCCAGCACCGCGGCAGCCACCGCCGCCGGGTCGCGGGGCAGTCCGAGCTGCGCCACCAGGTCCCGGTGCGGGCCGCCCCGGGCCGGGTCGAGCGGCAGTACGCCCACCGCCGGCAGATCCGGCACGGTCCGGTTGGCCGCCAGGTCCTCCGGGCGGCGGCTCGGCGGTGGGGCGTATCGCCGGACCAGCCGGCGCAGCACGGCGCGCAACTGTGCGTCACTGGCCGTGGCGACGACGAGCCGGGTCTTGGAGTCGGGGTCGGGCCAGCTGAGCCCGTCCGGCCGGGGCGGGCCGTCGAGGCGGGCGAGCACCTCGTCGATCTCGGCGTCCGAGCGGGCGGTCACCGTCTCGACCCGCGCACCGCGGGCGGTGAGCGCGTCCGCGCAGGCCAGCACCGGTACGCGGGGAGTGTCGCAGCGGTCGGCCGCCCGCTCGTCGGCGGTCTCGCCCGCGCCACCGCAGCAGGAGTCGCCGCTGCCGCAGGCCGCCGGAGCGTCCCGCTCCGAGCCGAGCGTGAGCAGCACCACGTCGTACACGGGTCGCAGCCTCCTGCCTCTCGGCGCGCACCGCTGCCGGTCGCGCCGTCACTACTTGTTAGCCTGACACCCCGGGCTCGCTGACCGGTCGCCACCTGGCACCCGAGCCTTCTGGAGGCGGAGAAGATGCCAGCGATCGTGCTCCTCGGCGCCCAGTGGGGCGACGAGGGCAAGGGCAAGGTTACCGACCTGCTGGGTGGGCGGGTCGACTACGTCGTGCGCTACTCCGGCGGCAACAACGCCGGCCACACGGTCATCACCCCGGACGGGCAGAAGTACGCGCTGCACCTCATGCCGTCGGGGGCCCTCTCGCCGAGCGCGAAGATCGTCATCGGCAACGGCGTGGTGGTGGACCCGAAGGTGCTGCTCAGTGAGATCGACGGCCTCGCCGAGCGCGGTGTGGACGTCTCCCGGCTGCGGATCTCCGGCGACGCGCACCTGATCATGCCGCACCACCGGGCGCTGGACCGGGTGGTCGAGCGCTACCTCGGCTCGTCCCGGATCGGCACCACCGGCCGCGGCATCGGTCCCGCGTACGGCGACAAGGTCGCCCGCATGGGCATCCGGGTGCAGGATCTGCTCGACCCGGGGATCCTGCGCAAGAAGCTGGAACTCGCGCTGCGCGAGAAGAACCAGATCCTGTTCAAGGTCTACAACCGTAAGGCGATCGACGTCGAGTCGACCGTCGAGGAGTACCTGGGGTACGCCGAGCGGCTCACGCCGTACATCGCCGAGACGAGGGCGCTGCTCTGGGACGCGCTGGACCGCGGCGAGACCGTGCTGCTGGAGGGCGCCCAGGCCACCATGCTGGACATGGACCACGGCACGTACCCGTTCGTGACCTCGTCGAACCCGACGGCCGGCGGTGCGTGCGTCGGGGCGGGCGTGCCGCCGACCGCCATCACGAAGGTGATCGCGGTCAGCAAGGCGTACACCACGCGGGTCGGCTCCGGGCCGTTCCCGACCGAGCTGTTCGACGACAACGGCCAGCACCTGCGCAAGATCGGCCACGAGTACGGCACGACCACCGGCCGGGAGCGGCGGTGCGGCTGGTTCGACGCGGTCGTCGCCCGGTACGCGTGCCGCCTCAACGGGGTGACCGACCTGGTGGTCACGAAGCTCGACGTGCTGACCGGGCTGCCGAAGGTGCCGATCTGCGTCGGGTACGAGATCAACGGCCGGCGGGTCGACGACATGCCGATGACCCAGACCGACTTCCACCACGCCACCCCGGTCTACGAGGAACTCGACGGCTGGTGGGAGGACATCACCAAGGCGAGGACCGAGGCGGACCTCCCGGAGAACGCTAGACGCTACGTCGCCCGCATCGAGGAACTCTGCGGAACCCGCGTCTCCGTCGTCGGCGTAGGCCCCGGCCGAGAAGAAAACGTCCAATACCACCCCCTCCTCCCCTAACCCCAATGCCGCGTAGTTAGGGTTCCGTTCCTGCTGTCAACTGGTCGGGCCAGAGGATCTTGATTCTGATCGTGGTGTTGTGGTTGGTGCGGTCGATG
>NZ_JBEORU010000032.1:0-89457 GCF_040302465.1 Micromonospora sp. NPDC126480 | reverse complement strand
TCTTGCTCGACACAAGTTGATCTACCAGGAGTCCCGTTCCCACTATCCAGCAGGGGTTGACCCGCCGATCACAGCCCTAACGCAACGGCGTTGACATCTGCCATCGAGCACGATCTTGCCGCGGGCCCTCCCTTACCGCTCAGCGGCAGGCGGCGTCCACCCGGTGGACCGGGCGTACCCGTCGTCCCAGCCCCTCCAGCAGCGAGTCCTCCACGTGGAAGTCGTGGATGCGCAGCTGATGCCGCGGCAGTTCCGCCTCCGAGGGGCAGAGCACCTGTGCGCGTACCTCGTCGACCGGCACGTAGCGCACCCCACCGCGCTCCTGGAGGATCACCATGTTCACGTCGTCGGTCGTCACCACGTGCCCGCGGATCTCCTCGGAAGAGCCCGAAGAGCCGCCGACGGTGGTCACCGTCAGCGGCAACACCGGCGTGCTGATCACCGGCAGCGCCGCCCACACCAGCACCACCAGCACGGCGGCCTCGGTGACCGACGCGAGCGGCCGGATCACCACCCGGGGCAGCGGCCCGGCGACGAAGAGCGCCAGCAGCGGGGGTACGACCAGCAGCACGATCGGCAGCGCCTCGCTCTGCCGCCAGGCGTCGCGCAGTGTCGGCACGAGCAGCCACAGGTAACCGGCGTACGCCGCCGCGACGAGCAGCGCCCGGATCAGCGGGCGCTCGTGCAGGCGTTCCGGCCTGAGCTGGAACGCCGCGACGAAGGCGGGCAGGAGCAGCGGCAGGTACAGCAGCGGCCAGGTGACCAGGGCCATCAGGAAGCTCGCCGCCATGAACCAGCTCGGCGTGATGTCCATCCAGCGGGCGAAGAGCGGGCGGCGGGTCAACCCGGCCACGCTGGCGGTGAGCACCCCGCCGAGCGCGAAGATCGCGACGAGCGCGGTGGAGAGCAGCCGGGCCGCCGTGGTCAGGAAGCCGGCGAGCAGGTTGACCGGCCCGACGTTGGCCACCAGCAGCAGCGTGGTCTGCAACTCACCGCCGGCCTCGACGCCGAGCCGCAGCACCGAGAAGATCGCCGGCACGCCCACCACGGCCGTCCAGAACGACTGGCTGGCCCGGGCCCGCCGCTCGACCTGGTCCCAACCGCCGGTGGCCGTCCCGGTCGGCGGGGCATCGGGCGACCGCGGCACCGGACGGGCAGCGTCCGAATCATCGGTGGCGGTCGCCGCCGCCGCGCTCATCGCCGTGGTGCCTTGTCGTCGAAGTCCACAAGTTTCGGTACGTCGAGCGGTTGCGGCTGCCGCTTGTCCGCGCGCAACCACGGCCCCAGCGTCCGGTTGTACGCGGTCAGCCAGGGACTTGTCTCCCCCTTGCGCCCCTGCTGGTAGCTCTTGTCGAGGAAGTACGCCACCAGGTCCCGCAGCGCCGGGTCGCCGATGGGGACGCCGACGCCGAGCAGTTCGCTGGTGCCGAACGGCATGTCGACGATCTCGAACTCGGTCGGGTGGCGGGCCACGAAACCGGCGAGCATCGTCTCGTCGGAGCTGACCGCGTCGTACTTCCCGGCGCGGATGCCCTCGACACAGTCCCAGACGTCCTTGACCACCAGCGCGTCGACCTGGTGTTTCTTCAACTCCTCCTCGGTGGTGGAGCCGCCGCTGGTGCAGATCTTGTACTTGGGGTCGCGCAGGTCCTCGATGGTGCGGATGTTGTCCTTGTGCCGCGTCGGGACCAGCACCTCCTGGGTGGTGACGAAGTACGGCCCGGCGAAGCTGACCGCCTTCTTGCGTTCCTCGGTGATGGAGAAGCTCGACACGACGAGGTCCACCACCCCGCCCTGCAGGTGCGGGATCCGGTCCTCGGTGGAGATCGGAACGAATTCGAGCCGGTGCTCACCCTCGTAACCCAGCGAGGCGGCGATGTAGCGGGCGATCTCGACGTCGAAGCCGACGTGCACGCCATTGCGTACCTCGCCCATCAGTGGCGAGTCGTCCGCCACCCCGATCCGCAGGACGGGCTGGCCCCAGATGTGCGTCTCGCGGAGCTTCTCCTGCACCGAGGGCAGCTCCGGCTCCCTTTGGCTGTCGCAGCCGGCGGCCGCGGCGAGCAGCAGCGACAGCGCGACGGCCACGGTGGTGGCGACCGAACGGAACCGCGACATGGATCACCTCGTTACGGCACGGAGTGTCTGAGACACCGACGGTAGCTGTCGCGGTCGAGGGGTGAGCATCGGCAACGGGCCGGGGTACGGCGGGCGCCCGATCGCCCGCCGTACCCCGGCGGTCCGTCAGCGGACGGTCAGCGAACCGACCGCGGGCAGCGGCGCCACCACCGGCGGAAGCTGCTTGGGCGCTCCGCGACCCGGCGCCGTGCTGCGGGCGCCGGGCGAGGGCTGCGCCCGCTCGGTCGCCACCGGCGCCTCGGGCAGCGGCGCGAACGGCTGGATGTCACCGGTGCAGACCGTGCCCTTCGCCGGCAGCGTGCCGCGCACCAGGTACGTGTCGACGGCGCCGGTGACGCAGGCCGACGTCCCGTACGCGGTGTGGCCCCAGCTGTCGCTGCTGAGCAGGCGGCTGTTCGGCAGCAGCTTCGCCGCCGCGACCGCGCCCCGGTAGTTGGTGGCCGGGTCCCAGTAGTTGCCGACCACCAGCACCGGCTTGCTGGTCCGCCGGTTGAACGGGCCGGTGAACCGGTCCTCGTCCCGCACCGTCCAGGTGTCCCGGGCGCACGGCGAGGTGCCCCAGGTCCACAGGCGACCGAAGTACGGGTCCCGCTTGTCGGCCGCCGCCGCCCGCGCCGGCCACGAGGCCGCGTTCCTCGGGTGGTTGCCGTCGGTGCAGTCCACGGTCAGGAAGGTCTCCAACCCGTTTTCGTACGGGAAGTCGAACCTCCGCTGCTGTTGCCGGGCCTCCGCGGCGTGCCGGGCCACCGTGGCGCGCGCCTGCTGCCGGGCGGCCGGGGCCGCGGCCGGGTCGGTCAGCACCAGCAGCTCGGCGGTGATCCCGACGATGTCCTCGTAGCCGAACGGGCCGTAGAGCGCGCCGAGGGTGAAGGAGACGAAGTCCGCGTACGTCACCCGGAACTCGCCGGCGTCCGGGTCCTCGATGACCAGGGGGTTGGCGCGCAGCCGCTTGGCCACCAGGTGGTACGAGGCGGCCGGGTCACCGTCGGCCAGGACGCAGGACTCCGGGCCGGCCTTCGCGCAGCGGTCGAGGATCTCGCGGAGCGCCTGGTACGCGCCCTGCGCGCTGCGCATCCGGTCCTCCTGGGTGGCGTCGCGGGCCCGGCCCTGCCCGATCCAGGCGTTCGGGTCGAGCACACCGTCGATGACGAGGGCGCGGACCCGGTCCGGGAACAGGTTGGCGTAGTACTGCCCGAGGATGCTGCCGTAGCTGAAGCCCAGGTAGGTCAGCTTCTTGTCGCCCACGGCCCGGCGCAGGACGTCCATGTCGCGGGCGACCTCGGCGGTGGACGCCGCGCCGGTGAGCGGCTTCCCGGTGGTGGAGCAGCCCTTCCCGACCGCCTTCGAGGAGGCGATGTACGCCGTCTCCTCGGCCTTCGTCCACGGGAACGCGACGTTCAGCCCCGCGTACGCCCGGGTCTGGTCCTTCACCGACGGGAAGCAGCGCACCTGCTCGCTGGCGTTGACACCGCGCGGGTCGACACCGACCACGTCGAAGCGGTCGAGCACCTCGTCACCGAGGAAGAACGGCGCGGCCAGGGCGACGTCGGTGCCGGAGCCGCCGGGACCACCCGGGTTGATGAAGAGGCTGCCGATGCGGTTCTGCTGGTTGCGCGCCTTCACCCGCAGCAGGGCGACCTCGGTCGTCGCCCCCTTCGGCCGGTCGTAGTCGAGCGGAAGGTCCACAGTGGCGCACTCGGCGTAGTCGTAGCAGGGGTACCAGTCCAGCTTCGGCGTCGGGACGCGGTCGACGCGGCGGGCCTCCTGCGGGCTGGTGCGGTCGGCGGTGACCGGCCGCCCCCAGCCGGCCTGGACCGGTGTGACAGCCAGTCCGCTGAGGAGGATGCCGGCGATGCCGGCGGCGGCGAGGGACCGGGTTCGTCGTGGCATGTGGACGCCTTCCGGTGGACGACAGGGACTCGTCGAGGTGTCGCTCGACCCCCGCCACTCTAGATATCGCAGGCAATGAATGTCGCGTATACGAAGGCCGTGTATCGGACAACTTACGTGGCGACGTAACGAAAAGTTCATTGCCGGCGCTGTTTGTTATCCGTTCCCGCGAACCGCCGCGCAGTGGGTTGACAGCGGGCCTCTGGCCGACATGCTTGGACGGATGACGGTACGCAGGCCCGATGCGCGGGTGGTGGCCCTCCTCGCCGGGCTGGGGGCGGCCACGCTGCTGACGACGCTGCTCGTGCTGCGCCGGCAGGACCTTCTCGCGGTCGTCCTGGCGTTGCTCTGCGTTCTGCTTGCGGCGATCTGCGCGGTGGCCGTGGCCGCCGTGCGCGACGGCCGGGAGCCGCCGAGCGTCCCCCTGTCGCCCCAACCGGCGGACGGGCTCCACGGCGTCGACGCGGACACCCTCGAGTCGCTCGACAACCGGGAGGCGGTGCGCGCGATGCGGGACCGCTACCGCAACAGAGAGCTGTCAGCTGACGAGGGTCGGTGACGCGAACGCGCCGAGGCCGCGGCCGGCCAGGCACCGGAACGTCCGGTCGGCGCCGTCCGGCGGCAGCACGTCCAGCTTCCACCCCTCGGTCCCGCTGACTCCGCTGGCCAGCCGGAAGGTGGTCACGTTGCACACCTGGCGGACGGCCGGGTCGGCGGCCACCTCGGCGTAGCCCGCCCCGCGCAACGCATCGGGCAGCTCACCCTCGGCGTAGCTCTCCCACGTGTGCTCGCCCGAGCAGGGCACCTGCTCCGCGCGGGCCCGCGCGCCCCGGACCTGGATCGGCCCGAAACACTCCAGCTCGTCGCCGCACCGGGCGCCGCCCGGCAGCTCCGCGACCTGCGCGCAGGCGGGCCGCGGGCCGGTGCCGGAGACCAGGTCGGCGGTCGGTGACGGTGCCGGCGTGGAGAGGGCGGTGCCCAGCCAGGCACCGGCGCCGACCGCCGCGGCGAGCGCCACCACCCCCGCCCCACCGAGGAACCAGCGGCGCCGCCGACGGCCGGCGACCGGCACGGTGGGGTGCTGATCCTCGACCGGCGGACGCTGCGCCGGCCGGCCGGAGCGGCCGACGGCGTACGGCCCCGGGTGCCCGGTGCCGGCCGGGCCGCCGGAGAAGGGGGCACCGGCGTGACCGGACACGGTGCCGACGAGCGGAAGGTGGGCCAGCAGGTCCCGCAGCTCGGCGGCGGACGGCCGTTCCCCCGGGTCGTTGGACATGCCGGCGCGGAGGATGTCGACCAGTTCCTCCGGTACGTCCGGCAGGCCGGGGACCGGCTGGTGGAACATCTCAAGCACGGTGACCAGGCTCGGGTTGCGTTCGGACCGCCAGCGTGGCGGCCGGCCGTGCATCACCGCGTAGAGGGTGGCGCAGAGCGCGTACACGTCCACGGCGGGCGACGGCGGGGCGTGGTTGAACATCTCCGGCGGCGCGTACGCCGGGGTGAGCACCTCGAGGGCGACCGACGCGTCACGCATCTCGGCGACGACGGCCAGCCCGAAGTCGGCCAGCACCGCCGAGTTGAAGTGTGAGTAGAGGATGTTTGCCGGCTTGACATCGCGGTGCAGCACGCCGGCAGCGTGCGAGTGGGCGATCGCGTCGGCGATCTTCACGCCGAGGTCGCGGGCCTCCACCGGACCGAGCGGGGAGGTGCGCATCCGTTCCGCGTACGACCCGTCACACAGCTCCATGATCAGGTAGGGGTGCTGGTCGACCGTCACCCCGACGTCGAAGAGGTCGACCACGTGCGGATGCGACGACATCCGACCGGCCGCGCGTGCCTCGCGCAGGAACCGGGCCTGGTCCCGCTCGCTGTCGAGCGTGCGGTTCTCCACCTTGACCGCCACCTCGCGCCCGACCGAGATCTGGGTCGCGCGGTAGATCGTCGCGTAGCCACCCCGGGCAAACACCCGCAGATCGGTCAGACCGGGCACGATCGGCGTCGGCAGGGCGCCGGGCGGGGTCTCGGTCACAGCTCGAAAATACCGAACCGGGCGGCCCGCTCAGCGAACCGCGTCCGCGGCGGGTGCCGGACCGGCCTGTTCGCCGGGGGCGGACACCGTGGATTCCGTCGATGCGGCACCGGACCGGCGGGCGTCCCACCAGAGGCCGGCGGCGGTCGCCAGGGCCCCCAGCCCTTCCCAGGCGGCCACGCCGAAGAACCGCCCCGGTGCGATGTCGGACAACACCGCGATGGTGAACACGGTGAACGTGACAAGCCGGAACCAGACCGTGAAGCGGTAGAACGCCCGCCACTCCGTGGCCGTGGCGACCAGGTAGTAGACCCCCATGTTGAACGACGCCATCGAGGACGCGGTCAGGAAGGTGCCGGTGTAGTCACCGGGTGCGCGGGCGGCCGGCACCTCGAAGCCGAGCATGCGCAGCAGCGCCTCCGGCCAGATCAGCCCGACCGCGCCCATGAGCAGCGCGAGGACGCCGAAGACCGCGATCGTCCAGCCGGCGACAGAACGCGGCAGCTTCATCGGAATCCCTCCCCGCTCGGCGCGATCGCACCCCGCGCCCGGTCCCCACACGCTAGCGACCACCCCCGACACCCAACATCACCAAAACCGCCAATCCTGGCCGAACCCCGCGCTCCCCGCCCGCCCCACCGCGGCCCCTCGTCGATCATGGAGTTGTGGTGCCCCAGAAAGGGGTGAACAACGGCATACCGCCCACCACAACTCCATGATCGACTCGGGCGGGGGCCTCGCGGGGGGTCAGGGGGTCGTGAGGTGGGCGAGGAGGGTGTCGGCGTTGCGGCGTTCGCTGCGCTGCTCCGTGGCGTACGCCAGGCGCACCGCCTCCTCCGCGCTGGCCCGCGCCTCGACCGGCCGGCCGCACGCGGCGAGCGCCTCGGCCAGCACGCTTGCCGCGATCACCTGGCTGCGCACGTCCTCGGCCGGCGCCGTGACCGACCGCCGCGCCCAGTCCAGGGCCTGCTCCCGCTGACCGTGCGCGAGCAGGGCGGACGCGTACCGGGCCATCGTCTGCCGCCGGGAGAAGAGCAGTGCCGGAGTGTGCAGCGCGGCCGTCGCCACCGGGGCGAGCAGCCCGACCGCGGTAGCCGAGTCACCGGCGGCGAGCCGGGCGGTGGCCAGCAGCACCCGGGGCGCCACCTGGGCCGGGGCCTGCGGGTTGTGCGGCTCGACCGCGGTCAGCACCGCCCGCGCGTCCCGCTCGGCCAGGTCGTAGTCGCCCATCTCCAGCGCCACGAAGCCGCGCAGCGTGCCGGCCATGCCGGTCAGCAGCGGGTGCGAGGTGCGCCCGGCGAACGCCAGCGCGTCGGTGAACAGGTCGGCGGCGTGCGCCGGCTCGCCCAGCCCGCGGGCGATGACTCCCCGGACCACCAGCGCGAAGCCCCGCCCCCAGTCGTCGGAGACGGCGGCGAAGTCCCGGTACGCCCGGCGGGCCAGCCGGTCCGCCTCGGCCAGGTCACCCAGCTCGGCGGTGGCGAACGCCTCCACCGCGCGCAGCGTGCCGACCGCCCACTCCTCGCCGACCCGCTCGCCGAACGGGAGGAACACCTTCGCCAGCCGGCACGCCTCCCGCAGCCGGCCGGCCAGCAGGCGGGCGAACGCGGTGGTGCCCCGCAGCCAGGCCCGCCCGTACGGGTCCTTCAGCTCCGCGAAGAGCCGGACGGCCCGGCCCAGCACCGCGTCGGTGCCGGCGAAGTCGCCCCGGGTGGTGGTGACCCAGGCGAGGTTCTGCAGCGACCACGCCTGCCCGCGGCGGTCCTGCACGGCGAGGCTGGTCTGGTACGAGGCGGCGAGCCGACTGCTCGCCTGCCCGAGCCGCCCGGCGATGAAGTCGGCCATGCCGAGCCGGCGCATCGCCGAGGCACGCAGCGTGGGCAGCCCGTGCGCGGTGGCGACCTGCAACGCCTCCTGCCAGCAGGAGACCGCCCGGCCCTGGTCACCCATGGTCTGGTGCGCCTGGCCGGCGAGGAGCAGCGCACTGGCCCGGGTCGCCGCCTCGTCACCGGCGTTGGCGGCGATCTTCTCGGCCGAGGCGAGCGCGTCGGCGGGCCGGCCGACCTGGAGCAACGCCCGGGCGCCCACCACCCGGTCGGCCGCCGGAACGCCGTCCCGGGCCAGCTCGGCCGCGCGTTCGGCGTACTCGACCGCCAGCGCCGGCTCCCCGGCGTGCAGGGACCGGCGGGCGGCGCGACCCAGCGCGGCGACCCCCAGCGGGACCACGGTCCGCGCCGCCGCGTCCGGCCGCAGGCCGACCGCGTCGGCGAGCGCGGTGGCCCGCTCGACGTGCTCGGCGACGAAGTCGTCCCGGGCGGCCTCGGTGAGGCCGCCCGGCGCGGGGGCGCCGGCCGGTGGGTCGGTCGCCGCCCAGCGGGCCAGGGCGGCGTGCCGTTCGGCGAGCTCGGCCTTGCTGACACCGGCGTACGCGGCCTCCCGCATCAGCGGCGTGGCGAACGCGTACCCGGAGCGGCTGCGGTGCAGCATCCGGCGCTGCAGCAGCTCCTCGACGGCGCGTTCCAGTTCGACGGCCACCACCGCCGCCGGGCGGCCGTCCCGACCGGTCCGCTGTTCGCGCAGCGCCTCCAGGGCACCCGCGGGCACGGTGTCGCCGACCACCGCCGCGTCGCGCAGCACCGAGCGGGCGTCCGGCGGCAGCGCGTCGATCCGCGCGGCGAGCACGGCGGCGAGGTCCCGGGAGAGCAGGCGGCTGCCGAGCGAACCCGGCGCGAGCCGCCAGCCGCTGCCGGTGCCGGCGGTCAGGGCGCCCCGCTCCATCAGGAGGGTGACCAGTTCGGCGAGGTAGAACGGGTTGCCCTGCGCGGTGGCGAGCAGGCGGTCGGCGTCGGCCTGCGGCAGTTTGCCACCGCCGAGGTAACTGGTGAGCAGCCGGGCGGCGTCCGCGCCGCGCAGCGGCGGCAGCGCGTGGACCTCGGCGTCCGCCACCCGGGTCAGCGCGCCCGCGGTGCGCACCAGCTCCGGGCGGCCGAGCAGCAGCACCAGCACCGGCCCGGCGAGCCGGGACAGGGTCACGCCGAGCGCCCGGATCGTCTCGGCGGTGGCGTCGTGCAGATCGTCGACGACGACCACCAGCGGCGCCTCGCCGGCGAGAGCGTTGAGCAGGTCGGCGACGGCGTTCGGCACCGCGTCGGAGTCGGCGGCCTGGGCGGCGCTGCTCCACTCGCCCTGGTCGGTGGGGCCGCCGCTGGGCAGCTCCGCGTACCCGAGGAGGGCGAGCAGCTGCTCGGCGCCGATCGGGGCCGGTTCGCCCGCGGCCCGGGCGAGGCGCTGGCCGAGCCGGCGCAGCCGCTCCTCCACGGCGGGGCGGGTGAGCGCGGTGGCCGGATCGGTCGGCAGGCCGACGGCGGCGCGGACCAGGTCCGCGAGGGGTCCGAGCCGGCGCCGCTCGCCGAACGCGGCGCAGCGGACGGAGAGCACCCGCGCTCCGGTGTGTGCCGCGAACCGGCCGGCGCCCACGTCGTAGCCGGCGGCGAGGCGCTCCACCTCGGCGGCGAAGCGGGACTTGCCGATGCCCGCCTCGGCGGTCATCAGCAGCACCCGGGGCTCGCCGCGGTCGATCACCTCGGCGAGCCGCCCGGCGACCCGCCCGATCTCGGTCTCCCGGCCGACGTACGGCGCCTCGTCGCCCAGCCCGGACCGGGTGCCCGGGGCGTCCAACAGCCCCAGCAGCTCGTACGCCTCGACCGGCTCGCGCTTGCCCTTGAGGCGCAGCGGGCGCAACGCCCGCCAGGACGCGACGTGCCGGGTGGCGGCGGCGGTCCGGGTCCCGGCGTAGACCGCGCCGACGGCCGCCGCGTCGGCGAGCCGGGCCGCGGTGTTCACCGTGTCGCCGATGACCGTGTACTCGATCGCGGCCTGGATGCCGGCGATCACGTCTCCGGTGTTGAGACCGACCCGCAGGCCCAGCGGCGCGCCGCCGCCGCGCTCGTCGTCGAGGACCCGCCGGACCGCCCGCTGCATGGACAGCGCCGCGCGGACCGCCCGCTCGGCGTCGTCCTCGTGTGCGACCGGCGCGCCGAAGACCGCCATGATCCCGTCGCCGGTCAGCTTGTCGACGTGACCGCCGAAGGTCTTGACCGCGCCCGCGAGGGCGGCGAGCACCCGGTCGGTGACCGCCCCGACCCGCTCCGGGTCGAGGTCCTCCGACCAGGAGGTGAAGTCCGACAGGTCACCGAAGAGCACGGTGACCACGCGGCGCTCGGCGGCCGGGAGGGTCGCCGCGGCCGGCAGCGCGGCGCCGCAGTTGTGGCAGAACCGCGCGCCGGGCACGGCGACGGTTCCGCACACGGGGCAGGTCACGTCTGCTCCAACCCCGCGCGGTCGTCGTCGGATTCCCGCCCCAGGTACTCCAGCTGCGCCCGGACCGACCACTCCGCGGCCCACCACAGCGAGCGGTCGACGTCCGCGTACACGATCGCGACGACCTCGGCGGCGGTGGTGGCGCCGCCGTCCAGCGCGGCCCGGACCTGGTCGAGCCGGGCCCGCCGGTGCGCCAGGTAGAAGTCCGCCGCCGCGCCGCAGTCGGCAAGTGCCGGGCCGTGGCCGGGCAGGGCCGGGATCCCGGCGTACGTCGAGAGCAGCTCCAGGCTGTCCAGGTAGTCCCCGAGGTGCCCGTCCGGGTGGGCGACGACGGTCGTGCCCCGGCCCAGGATCGTGTCGCCGGTGAGAACGACCCGCTCGCCGCCGCGCTCGGCGAGGAAGCAGACGGAGTCACCGGTGTGCCCGGGGGTCGGAACGAGCCGCAGGTCGATGCCGGGTACGGCGGGCGGCGCGCCGGCACCGACCGGCTGCGCGCCGATGGTGTGCACGGTGTCGGCGGCCCGGACCGGCACCCCGCCGAGCAGGTCGCGCAGGGGCGCCGAGCCCTCGGTGTGGTCGGGGTGGCCGTGGGTGATCAGCACCAGGCCGATCGGTCCCTGCGCGGCGATGGCGGCGAGGTGCCCCCGGTCGGCCGGCCCCGGGTCGATCACCACGGCCGGCTCGCCGGGCGCGCGCAACACCCAGGTGTTGGTGCCGTCGAGCGTCATCGCCCCCGGATTCGGGGCGCGCAGCAGGGTGACCCACGTGGGCAGCGAGCCCGCGAGAGCCGCCGCCGGTGCCGTGAAGTGCCCGCCCATGGCTGCGATCGTACGACCACCGCCGCCACCCCCCGCGATCATGCACTTCCGGCCCTCGCTTCGTACCCGTTCAGGGCCTTTGTCGGGGCGGAAAGTGCACGATCGCGGGGGTGGGGCGGTCAGGACACCTCGACGATGACCTCGACCTCGACCGGGGCGTCCAACGGGAGTTCCGCGACCCCCACCGCGCTTCTGGCGTGCTGGCCCGCCTCGCCGAAGACGGCGGCGAAGAGGTCCGAGGCACCGTTGATCACGCCCGGCTGACCGGTGAACCCGGGGGCGCTGGCGACGAAACCGGTCAGCTTGACGACCTTGACGACGTTCTCCAGGCCGACCAGCGCGTCGATCGCGGCGAGCGCGTTGAGCGCGCATCGCCGGGCCAGGTCCTTTGCCTGGTCGGCGGAGACACCGGCACCGACCTTGCCGGTGGCGAGCAGCTTGCCCTCGGCCATCGGCAACTGACCCGACACGTACACGTGCTGGCCGGACTGCACCGCCGGCACGTAGCTGGCCACCGGGGGAACCACCTCGGGCAGCTCGTGCCCCAGCTCGGCGAGCTTCGCGTGGGGCCCGGTCATGCCTTCGGCCGCTTCAGGTAGGCGACGAGCTGCTCCGGGTTCGGCCCGGGAATCACGGAGACCAGCTCCCAGCCGTCCTCGCCCCAGTTGTCGAGGATCTGCTTGGTCGCGTGGACCAGCAGCGGGACCGTGGCGTACTCCCACTTCTGCATCGCTGGAAGGCTCTCTTTCGGCGGAGTTCGGCTCTTTCCGCCACAGCCTACGGCCCGGTCGCGGACCCCGGTGCGGGACGCTGCTCCGGAGCCGCCGCCACCTCGCCGCACGGCCCGGTGTGCTCGTACGGCTGCGGGCACCGGGACCGGTCCGGCAGCAGGAGGTCACAGAACACCCGGTGCCGGTTGTTCTGGTCGTCCGCCGTGGACACGGTGGTCTCCCCGGCGTCGACCTCACCGAGGAAGCTCAGCGAAGTGGCGATCGTGTTCGCCAGCGCGGTGGCGGCGGCCAGGTCGGCGACGCGGACCGGCAGGTGCACCACGTACCCGGGCCCCTCCTCGTCCCGGGCGCGTTCCACCGGCCCGGGGAGGGCGTCCCCGACCCGGGCGGGCGAGTCGCCGGACCGGTCGGCGGCGGGCAGCACGTCGACCGGCTCGGCGATCCGCCGGTAGGACCGTTCGTTCATGGGCAGCCCGCCCGTTTCGCCGCCGATCGGTGCGCCGAGCCGCCGGACCGCCGGCGGGTACTGGATCCGGGGGATGTTCTCCACGTCGCGCATGCCCTGCCTCCGGCGGTCTCACCTGGTCGAGTCCTCGTTTGTCGGCCCGGCCCCCGCCCGGTCCAGCGCCTGGTGGAAACGTAGGACGGCGGTCGGAGTCCCGCCAACAGGACGCGCGGCACCGGAGCACGACAAGTCACATATGCGACACCCTGCAGGTCGGCGGGGTACCCACGACGGACCGCCGACGGGATCCGCACCCAGGTGCCCCTCGTGCGGGACCGACCCTGCACCGGATTGCCGACCCGACCGCTACCCTTCCGGTCGGAACCGGCGGGTCCACCGCCACCACGCCGACGCCCGTCGCCTCGCCGAGTCGACGCGGTCCCACCCCCGGGGGAACGATGACCCAACCACCCAGCGGCGATCCGGCCGGCCAGCCGGGCACCCCGGTCGAGGCGGCCACCCCCGCGGTGCCGCGACAGGGCCCGCCCGCCGTACCGCCGCCGGAGGCCCCGCCGGAGAGCTCGGAGGCGCCGCGGCGCAGGCGCGGCGTGCTTGTCGCGTCGGTCGCCCTCGCGGTGATCCTGGTCCTGTGCGTCGGCGGCGGCATCGTCGCCTTCCTCACCCTGCGTACGGCGGAGAACGGTGAGGGCGCCGAAGAGCCGACGGTCGCCGTCGAGCAGTTCCTCACCGCCGTCTACCGGGACCGCGACGCCGGCAAGGTGTCCGCCCTGGTCTGCTCCGCCGCCCGGGACGACGGCAAGATCGCCGCCAAGGTCGCCGAGGTGGAGAAGTACGCGGCCGGCTACCCGAACCCGCGCTTCCGGTGGAGCCCTCCGAGGGTCGACAACCAGACCGGCGACCGGGCCACGGTCACCACGAAGGTCACGATGACCACCGCCGACGAGAAGATCGCCGACCTGCCGCTGCGCATCACGGTGGTCAAGAAGACGGGTTGGTGGGTCTGCGAGGTGGCCTGACCGCGACGCCTGGATAGGCTCGACGGGTGGGAGCAGCGCAGCGACCGGTCGAGCCGGCCGGCACCGAGTGGCCGGCCCGCCTCCACGTGGTGACCGGCAAGGGCGGCACCGGCAAGACGAGCGTGGCCGCGGCGCTGGCGCTCGCGCTGGCCACCGGCGGCCGGCGCGCACTGCTGGTCGAGGTGGAGGGGCGGCAGGGCATCGCCCAGCTCTTCGGCACCGACCCGCTGCCCTACGCCGAGCGGCACCTGGCCGACGCTCCCGGCGGCGGCGAGGTACGGGCCCTCGCGGTGGACGCGGAGGAGGCCCTGCTCGAGTACCTGGACATGTTCTACAAGCTGGGCGGGGCCGGCCGGGCGCTGCGCAAGCTCGGCGCCATCGACTTCGCCACGACGATCGCGCCCGGGCTGCGCGACGTGCTGCTCACCGGCAAGGTCAAGGAGGCCACCACCCGCACCGCGGGGCAGCGGCGGGTGTACGACGCGGTGGTGCTGGACGCGCCGCCGACGGGACGCATCGGCCGCTTCCTGAACGTCACCGCCGAGACTGCGCGACTGGCCCGGATGGGCCCGATCAAGACGCAGAGCGAGGGGGTCGCCGCGCTGCTGCGGTCCCCGATGACCGCCGTGCACGTGGTGACGCTGCTGGAGGAGATGCCGGTCCAGGAGACGATCGACGCGATCGCCGAGCTGACGTCGCTCGGCTTCCCCGTAGGGAAGGTCATCGTCAACGGCACCCGGCCGCCGCTGCCGGTCGGGCACGCGGTCACCCCGGCGGAGCTGACCAGCGGGCTGCTCGCCGCCGGCCTGCCCGCCGACGAGCCGACCGTGGCCGGGCTCGCCGCGGAGGCACGCGACCAGGTGGTCCGCCGGGAGTTGGAGGACTCGTTGCGGACCGACCTGGTGGAGCTGGGGTTGCCCATGGTCGAGCTTCCGCTGCTGCCCGACGGGGTGGACCGGGCCGGGCTGGACCGGCTGGCCGAGGCGCTCGTCAGGGCGGATTGACTCACACCCTCCGTCGGCCCGGACGCGCGGGCGGACCCGGCCCGATACGCTCGATTGGTGCCTTCCGACAACGTGGCGCCGCCGCCGCTGGACGTCGACCGGATCCTCGCCGATCCGGGCGTACGGATCGTGGTCTGCTGCGGGGCGGGCGGGGTGGGCAAGACGACCACCGCCGCCGCGCTCGCGCTGCGGGCCGCCGAGGAGCACGGCCGGCGCACCGTGGTGCTCACGATCGATCCGGCGCGCCGGCTGGCCCAGTCGCTCGGGCTGACCGAGCTGGACAACACCCCTCGCCAGGTCAAGGGCATCGACGCGGAGGCCAGCGGCGGCGAGCTGCACGCCATGATGCTGGACATGAAGCGCACCTTCGATGACGTGGTGCTCCAGCACACCGATCCGGCGAAGGCGGCGGAGATCTTCGCCAACCCGTTCTACGCGGCCATGAGCTCCACCTTCGCCGGCACCCAGGAGTACATGGCGATGGAGAAGCTCGGGCAGCTGCACGCCCGGGGCGAGTGGGACCTGATCGTGGTGGACACGCCGCCGTCCCGTTCGGCGCTGGACTTCCTCGACGCGCCCGCCCGGCTCTCCCGCTTCCTGGACGGCCGGATGCTGCGGCTGCTGCTGGCCCCGGCCCGCACGGGCGGCCGGAGCATGTTCACCTTCGTCACCGCGGGTTTCGGGATGTTCTCGAAGGTCGTGCAGAAGGTGCTGGGTGCTCAGCTGCTGACCGATCTCTCCGGTTTCGTGGCCGCTCTCGACTCGATGTTCGGCGGCTTCCGGCAGCGCGCCGAGCAGACGTACCGCATCCTCCAGGCGCGGGAGACGGCGTTCCTGCTGGTCGCGGCACCTGAGCCGGACGCGGTCCGGGAGGCCGCGTACTTCGCGGGTCGGCTGCGGGAGGAGAAGATGCCGCTGGCCGGCCTCGTGCTGAACCGGGTGCATCGTCCGGCCGTGCCGGAGCTCGGCCCGGCGGAGAGTCTGGCCGCCGCCGAGCGGCTGACCGAGCTGGGGGGCCACGAGAGCACCGCCGAGGTGCTGCGGGCCCACGCCGCGCTGGCCCAGCAGGCGGTACGCGAGCAGCGGGTGGCGGCGCGCTTCACCGAGGCGTTCCCGTCCGTGCCCATGGTGTCGGTGACGGCGCAGCCCGCCGACGTGCACGACGTCGACGGGCTGCGGACGATCGGTGCGGCGATCAGCCGCGAGTGACGCGGCCGCGGGCCGTGGCGGCAACCGGCGTGGCCCGTGGCAACCGGCGTGGCGCCCCCGGCCCGCCGTGGTGACGCCGCCGGTTGTCGCTCAGCCGGCCGTCGCGGCCAGGACCTTGTCCTTGGCGGCCTTCTCCTTGGCGTTCTTCCGCATCGCGGCCTCGAACATCTTGCGCCAGCTCGTGACCTGCGGGTGGCGGCGCAGCAGCGCCCGCCGTTCGCGTTCGGTCATGCCGCCCCACACACCGAACTCGATCCGGTTGTCGAGCGCGTCAGCCAGGCACTCGTACCGGACTGGGCAGCTCCGGCAGATCCGCTTCGCCACGTTCTGTTCGGCGCCCTGTACGAACAACGCGTCCGGGTCCCCGTTCTGACACGCCGCCAGCGACGGCCAGTCAGTGATCATGCCCATCTGTACACGTCCCCCCTTGCAGTACTACCGACCCCGTCGCGGACCAGCCGGCTGTTTCCCCCCGATCGCCCGGCCGGCCTTCCCCAAGGCGGCACGGACGACATGTGGCGTTTGTCGCCGCCCACATCATGCTCTGTAGTCACCCGATTACGCAACGTTGTCGGCCAAATCCATCATTCCGGACACTCCCGGCTTCCCGGGCTGGTGACCGCCGCTTACCCCGGCCGGGTCCGCGAAAACGCTGCGCGCCCTCCCCTCGGCGAGAGAGACTCGGCGCCGGGTCACGCAACCTCGCACCGGGGGTCGTGCGTTTAGCACAACGAGGACGGCGCGCGCAGGAAATGGGGAAAAGACGCCCCGGCGCCCCTCGTTGCCTGTTCGCGTACCCTGTCGAGGTGACCTGGATGCGGAAACGTGACCACAATGTGCTGACCAACGCCGCATCGCTACTCATCTGTGGCCTGCTGGCCGGCGTGGTGGTCGCCGCGGCGGCCTTCCCCGCAGTGGCGATGTCCGGCCTGGCCGCCAAGGCCGGCGCCGAGACGTTCGGCGCGCTGCCGACCGAGCTGACGGTGAAACGAGCGCCGCAGATCACCTACCTGCTCGCCTCCGACGGCAAGACGCCGCTGGCGACGATGTACGACGAGAACCGCCGCGACGTGGAGCTCAAGGACGTCGCGCCGGTCATGCGGGAGGCGATCATCGCCGCCGAGGACCACGACTTCTACAAGCACAACGGGGTCGACCTCAACGGCGTGGCCCGCGCCTTCGTCAACAACAGCCAGAGCGGCGCCGACCGGCAGGGCGCCTCGACGCTGACGATGCAGTACGTGCGGCTCGCCATCGCGTACTCGGCGACGCACCCGGCCGACGTGGTCGCGGCGACCGAGGACACCAGCGCCCGCAAGCTGCGCGAGATGCGCTACGCCATCCAGATCGACAAGGAACTCTCCAAGGACGAGATCCTCCAGAACTACCTGAACATCGCCGCGTTCGGTAACGGCGCGTACGGGATCTACGCCGCCAGCCAGGTCTACTTCGCCAAGAAGCCGAGCGAGCTCACGATCCCCGAGGCGGCGATGCTCGCCGGTCTGGTCAAGGCTCCCAGCGCCTACAATCCCACCACCAAGAGCGGGTACCCGCAGGCGGTGGCCCGCCGGGACTACGTCATCGACAACATGGTCGAGACCGGCGCCATCACCAAGGAGGAGGCCGAGCAGGCCAAGGCCACCAAGCTGAAGGTGGTCGGCAAGCGGGCGCCGAACGGCTGCGTCGACACCATCAAGAAGGAGTGGGGCTTCTTCTGCGACTACTTCTACCGCTGGTGGATGTCGCAGGAGGCGTTCGGCTCGACCTCGTACGACCGGGAGCGGCGGCTCAAGAGCGGCGGCTTCACGATCGTCACCACGATGGAACCGCAGGTCCAGAACGCCGCCGACAAGGCGGTCCGCAAGAACCTCCCGGCGACCAGCAAGGCCGCCCGGATGGTCGCGGTGGTCGAGCCGGGCAGCGGCAAGGTCCGGGCGTTGTCGGTCAACCGCAACTACAAGCTCGACGACCCGAAGAGCCCGGTCAACAAGCCGCACAGCGACCCGAAGAAGCGCAAGGCGGGCAAGCGGGGCAACTACCCGAACACCGTCAACCCGCTGCTCAGCGGCGGTGACGGCATCACCGGGTACCAGGCCGGCTCGACGTTCAAGATGTTCACCATCGTGGCCGCCCTCGAGAAGGGCATCCCGCTCAGCTACACGATCAACGCCCCGAAGCAGTTCCGGTCCGAGTACATCATCGACCGTTCGAGCGACGCGGCCTGCAAGGGCACCCATTTCTACTGCCCGACGAACGCCAGCGAGAGCATGGCCGGCGTGCACAACATGTGGAGCGCGTTCGGCCGCTCGGTCAACACCTACTTCGTGCCGCTGCAACAGCAGGTCGGCGCGGACAACGTAGTCAAGGCCGCCAAGAAGCTCGGCATCACGTTCCGCGCCCAGGAGGACCTGGACCTGGAGAAGGGTGCGCACCAGTGGGGCGCCTTCACCCTGGGCGTCTCCCAGACCATGCCGCTGGAGCTGGCCAACGCTTACGCCACCCTCGCCGCCGACGGCAAGTACTGCGAACCGATCCCGGTGCAGGAGATCCGCGACCCGGAGGGCAAGAAGCTCGACATCGCCAACCCGCGCTGCGAGCAGCGGATCAGCACCGAGGTCGCCCGGGCCGCGGTGGACGCCGCCCGCTGCCCGGTCGGTGACCGCTCGTCGACCTCGAAGTGCACCGGCTCCACCGCCGGCAACGTGCGGCGCATCGTCGGCGCCCCGGTGGCCGGAAAGTCCGGCACCACCGACTCGGACAAGACCTCCTCCCTGGTCGCGATGACCAAGCAGTACGCGGTGGCCGGCATCATGGCCGACCCGGACTGGCCACAGACCAACCAGAAGATGGGCCACGACGTCAAGACCGGCATCAACCCGCCGGTGTACGAGACGCTGCGCGACGCCATGAAGGGCAAGGAGAAGATCAACTTCACGCCGCCCGGCAACAAGATCCGCGACGGTGACCAGCGCCGGATCCCCGACGTCAAGTGCGTAAGCGTGGACCAGGCCAAGTCCCGCATCAGGGGCGCCGGCTTCGACCCGGTCGTGTCCAGCAACAAGGTCCCGTCCAGTTGCCCCGCGGGCACCGCCGCCGGCACCAGCCCGGACGGCCGCACCATCAAGGGCGGTGTCGTCATGATCCAGGTCAGCTCCGGCCAGGGCGACAACCCGTCCACGCCGGGCTCCGGCCCGCCGACCAACCCCGGCCGGCCACCGGGGCGCGACTGACCGGCCCGCACGACGAACGGGCGGGCACCCGCTGAGGGTGCCCGCCCGTTCCGCGTACGTGGGTGCTCAGACGGCGAGCTGCCGGCGTACCTCGGCGGCAACCCGGCCCCCCTCGGCCCGGCCGGCCACCGCGGCCTGGGCGGCCTTCATCGCCGGGCCCAGCTGCCCCTTGCCGGCGAAACCGCCCGCGGCGAGCGCCCCCGCGACCACCTCGGCCAACTCCTCCTCGGAGAGCTGCTTCGGCAGGTACCGCTCCAGCACCTCGCCCTCGGCGGTCTCCTTCGCGGCCTGCTCGCCGCGCCCGGCCTCGGCGAAGGCCGTCGCGGCCTCCCGCCGCTTCTTGGCCTCCCTGGTCAGCACCGCGAGCACCTCGTCGTCGCTGAGCTCACGCTTGGCCTTGCCGGCGACCTCGGCGTTCCCGACCGCCGCGAGCGCCATCCGCAGGGTGGAGGTGGTCAGCTCGTCACGCGCCTTCAGCGCGGTACGCATGTCCGCGGTGAGACGGTCCTTCAACGTGCCCATGGACGGTCAAACTACCCTGATCGCCATGCGAAAGCGCACACTATTCCGGCTCGCCGCCGGGACCGCCGCCGTGGGCGCGGCCACCCTGGCGTACGCGTCGCTCGTCGAGCGCAACCTATTCACCCTGCGGCGGTACGACGTGCCGGTGCTGCCGGCCGACACCGAGCCGCTGCGCATCCTGCACCTGTCCGACCTGCACATGATGCCCGACCAGCGGCGCAAGCAGAGCTGGGTGGCGTCGCTGGCCGGGCTGGACCCCGACCTGGTCGTGGTGACCGGCGACAACATGGCCCACCCCGGCGCGGTTCCCGGCGTGCTGCGCGCCCTGCAGCCGCTCCTCGACTACCCGGGCGCCTTCGTCTTCGGCTCCAACGACTACACCGGCCCGGTCTGGAAGAACCCGTTCACCTACTTCCTGCCGGACCGGGAGTACGCCGAGGGCGCCGCGCTTCCCTACGACGAGCTGCGCGACGTGTTCACCGGCGCCGGCTGGGTCGACCTGAACAACGCCCGGACCACCATCAAGGCCGGTGGGCGGCTCATCGAGCTGGCCGGCGTCGACGACCCGCACATCGAACGGGACGACTACTCCGCCGTCGCCGGCCCGGTCTCGCCCTCGGCGGACCTGTCGGTCGCGCTCAGCCACTCCCCGGAACCGGCCGTGCTCGACCTGATGGCGGCCGACGGCTTCGGGCTGCTGCTCGCCGGCCACACCCACGGCGGTCAGGTGTGCGTACCGGGCGTCGGGGCGCTCGTGACGAACTGCGGGCTGCCCCGCTCGATGGCCAAGGGCCTGCACCGCTGGCCCGGCTCGGACGCGTGGCTGCACGTGTCGGCCGGCCTCGGCACCCACCCGACGGCCCCGGTCCGCTTCGCCTGCCCGCCGGAGGCGAGCATCCTGACGTTGATCCCCCGCTGAGCGGCTCGGAGCGCAAGTTCGGGGAAGTAGTGGCCTCGTCACACCGGTGAGGCCGCACCTTCCCCGAAGTTGCGCGGATCTTGGGCGCGCCGGGGCCGCCGGGGTACCCAGTTTGACCCTCGGACCGGGTGGGCTACTATTTGTCGGCACGCCTCGGGGTGTGGCGCAGCTTGGTAGCGCGCTTCGTTCGGGACGAAGAGGTCGTCGGTTCGAATCCGGCCACCCCGACCAGAGGTAACAGCAGGTCAAGGCCCCTCCGCGGAGGGGCCTTGATTCGTCTTCGCGATCGAGGACGTCGCCGGTCCAGCAGATCAGGTGCCTCGCGATGCCCTACCGTAGGGCGCGCCCACGAGAGGCACGGAACCGTCCGGGCAGCCGCACCGTCCCACCTGCGGAACCGGTCGGACGGAGGACGGATGCGCCGGAACAGGTACGTGATCGGATCGTTCGCTCTCGCCGTGCTGCTGCTCACCGCCTGCGGCGGTGACCCCGTTCCGGTGGCGCCGGCCCCGGCCGACCCGCCGGAGCCCACCGGCACCGCGTCGGCGGTGCGGCAGGAGCCGACCGGGCTGGTCGGCATGTGGACGGTGACCGGGGACGGCGTCGCGGCGGATACCGTACTGCGGCTCGGCGACGACGGCCCCCTGGTGTTCCAGGGGTGCGAGATGCTCACCGGGGACTGGCGGGCCGACCAGAGCGGGCTCTTCCTCGCCGACGTCCACGGCGCCTCGATGACCGACGACCGCGGGTGCGGCCCGTCCGGCCGCACCCGGACACCGGACTGGCTGGCGCGGGCCAGCGCGTTCCGGGCCGACGGCGACAGTCGGCTCCTGCTCGACGCCGATGGCGCCGAGCTGGCCCGGCTGCGGCCGGGTGCCCGGCCGCGGGGCGGCCCGGACGTCTACCCGCCGTGGCTGGAACCGCCGGTGGTGACCGAGGAGACGCGCCGCCGACTAGCGCCCGTGCCTCCACTGCCCGCCGGTCTCGTCGCTCCCGACCAGGTGGCGTTGACCGGCCGATGGCTGCCGGCCGGCGGACCCGACGGACGCGGGCCGGCTCCCGGCCCGGGTGGCTGGCCGGAGCCGCCGTACGCGGAATTCGCCGCCGACGGCACCTGGCGCGCCTCCGACGGCTGCAACGGCACGGGTGGACGTTGGGTGAGCGGCCCGGCCGGCGCGTTCGCCGCAACCGGCGGAGTCAGCACGTTGATCGGCTGCGACAACGTGCCGATCGGCGCCTGGCTGATCACCGCCCGGCAGGTCGGCCTCGACGGCGAGGTGCTGGTGTTGCGCGACGCGCAGGGCGCGGAGACCGGACGGCTGCGGCGGGCCTGAGCACCCAGGGCCGCCGGCAGGCCCGCCGTGGCCGCCGGTTGACCCGCCAGCCCTGCTCCGACGATCAGCGTTTCGGGTGCCCGGCGAAGAAGTCCCAGATCACGTCGGTGGCGTTGAGGGCGGCCCCGGGGTCACCCAACCCCACCTCGGCGCCGCCGGGCCAGCGGTGCCCCATGCCGTTGACCGTGTACCCGACGATCTCCATTCCGCCCGGGCAGGTCGAGGTCGTGCGGTTGACCGTCCTGCCCTTGTCGACCCAGACCGGTGCCCCGTCGGTGCAGCCGTACTCGCGGCGCCACTGGCCGAGACGGATCTCCAGCGCGTCGGCGGTGCGGTCGTCGGCGCCGATGATCGACAGGACGGAGACGGCGCGGGCCGGCCGCTCGGTGGTCTCCGGCCGCCGGCCGCTGAGCAGGCCGCCGCTGACCGGCGCGACCGCCGCGAACAGGTCCGGTGCCTCGGCCGCCAACCGGTACGACGTGGTCGCGCCGGCCGACATGCCGGTGGCGTAGACCCGGCTCGGGTCGGCGTCCCACCTCTCGACGAGGTGCTCGACCATGGCCCGGATGAAGCCCACGTCCTCGTTGCCACCGCAGCACGGGTACGCGACCAGGAAGTTTTCCGCGTCCGCCTTGGCGTCGAGGCGGGTCATCCGGCGCATCATCGCCGGGTCCGCACCTCGGTAGTGGACGGCCACCACCAGCGGGAGCTTCTGTCCCGGCCGGTAGCCGGGCGGGGCGTGCAGCTCGTACCCGCCCGGCCGGCCCGCCAGCGCGAGGATGTGGTCGCCGGGTGCCGGCTTCTCGGGTGGGGCCGGCGGCGCCGAGCTCGCCGTGGCGGTGCTGGGGCCGGACCGGGGCGGCTCGGTGCCGCCGCCGCACGCCACCGGACCGAGAAGGACGGTGGCGGTGAGCGCCGCGGCAAGGAGTCGGCGTGGTCGGATCGGTTCCATTGTGTCTCCCCCGTGGTCGTTTACGCGAAACTAACCGCGGGCCGGGGTCGGTCGCTGTCCCGCTCGGCAACGATCCGGACACATACCGCCCGGCGATCAGTCGTGCAGCTCGGTGCGCCGGATCTCGGCGAACGCCGCGGCCAGGTGCGGTTCGAGCGGGGCGCCGGTGGCCGCCAGCAGGTCCGCGACGAGCAGCGGGGCGTGCCGGGCGTACGCGTCGGGGCCGGGCGGGGCCTCGTCAGCGTCCGGGTCGTACAGGCCGAGCGCACCGGCGAGCAGCACAAGCACCACGTGCGGGTCCACGTCGGCCCGCCAGCCGGCGGCACCGCGGACGCAACGCTCCAGCACCTGGCGAATGTCGTCGCCGGCGAGCCCGTCCGGGTGCCCGAACTCGAGCAGGGACCGGACCACCGCGCCGAGGACCAGCCCGGACCGTTCGGCCGCCGCGAGACGGCCGGCCGCCACGTCGTACGCCTCGACGTCGCGGTCCTGCGCGGCGCGGACCGCGTCGACCGTCGCCACCGCGATCTCGCGGGCCGGTGCGGGCAGGTGGCGCCAGGTCATGGTCATCCGGTCAGCATCGCAGACCCCTCCGACGGCGTGTCACCTCGCGACAACGGCGACGGGCCCCGGAGCGGACGCTCCGGGGCCCGTCACACGCCCGGTCAGGAGGCGGCGGTCTCCGCGGTGGTCCGGATCCGGTCCAGGGCCGGGCCGGACACCGGCGAGTTCGCGGTCAGGTACGCCACGAACGCGTCCAGGTCGATCTGGCCGGTGACCAGGTTCGTCCCTCCGGTGAGGACGGTGAAGCCGTCACCGCCGCCGGCGAGGAAGTTGTTCACCGTGACCCGGTAGGTGGTGCCGGTCTCGACCGCCACGCCACCGAAGGACAGGCTGCCCGGGACCACCCGGGTGCCGGCGCACGGGTCGCCGGCCGGCGCGGTGGTGCCGGCCGGGTCGACCACGTAGCTGACCGTCGACGACGGGTAGAGCACCCGACCGGTGACGAACTGCTGCTCCAGCAGGCAGTAGAGCTGCGCGCCGGTGAGGTCGAGGGTCACCAGGTTGTTGGCGAACGGCTGCACCGTGAACGCCTCCTCGTAGGTCACCGGGCCGGCGTCGAGGTCGGCCCGGACACCGCCGGGGTTCATGAAGGCCGCGACGGCGCCCTGCTCGTCGTCGGTGGCCCAGAGCTGGGCGTCCGCGATCAGGTTGCCGAGCGGGGACTCGCCCCGGGTGGTGTCGAAGAGGGTCTCCTGGCTCCTGGTGATCGCCTCGACGGTCTCGCCGACCTGCCGGCCGGCGACCGGGCCGAGGACGGCCTTGTAGCGGTCGACAAGCGCGGTCTGGTTCGGGTCCTTGGCGACGTCGCGGGTGACCACGAGGTTCTCGGCGGTCGCGCTGAGCACGTCACCGGTACGCCGGTCGATCTTCAGGTCGATGTCGGTGACCAGACGCCCGAACGAGCTGGCGCTGGTGACCAGCTTGTTGTTGACCTCGCAGTTGTACGCCTGGTGGGTGTGCCCGCTGACGATGACGTCGATCGACGGGTCCATCCGGTTGGCGATGTCGACGACCGGGCCGGTGAAGTCGACGCAGTCGTTGATGCCACCGGCGCCGGCCTGCGTGCCACCCTCGTGCAGCAGCACGACGATCGTCTCCACGCCCTTGCGGCGCAGCTCGCGGGCGTACCGGTTGGCGGTCTGGGCCTCGTCGGTGAAGGTCAGGCCGGCCACGCCCTGCGGGCTGACGATCTCCGGCGTGCCCTCCAGGGTCATGCCGATGAAGCCGATCTTGACGCCCTGGACCTTGTGGATGGCGTACGGCGGCAGCAGCGGCTTGTTCGTCTCGTCGACGAAGGCGTTGGCGGAGAGGTACTGGAAGCCGGCGCCCCGGTACGGGGTGCCGTCGGCGCAGCCGTCGACCGGGTGGCAGCCGCCGTGCTGGATGCGCAGCAGCTCGTCGGAGCCCTCGTCGAACTCGTGGTTGCCGACGCTCGCGTAGTCGAGCCCGGCCATCGACAGCGCCTCGATGGTCGGCTCGTCGTGGAACGCGGCGGACAGCAGCGGGGAGGCGCCGATCAGGTCGCCGGCGGCGACCGTGACGGTGTTCTTCTTCTTGCTGGCCTTGCGCAGCTCGGCCAGGTGGGTGGCCAGGTACTCCACGCCACCGGCCGGCTGGCCGGCGATGGTGCCGCTGGAGCCGCCCGGCGGCTCGAGGTGACCGTGGAAGTCGTTGAGCGCGAGCAGGGTGACCTCGACCGGCTTCGGCCGGGCGTCCGCCTGGTCGGGGGTGGTCGTGACCGCGCCGAACGCGGCCACGGCGAGCGCGGTCAGACCGATGGCGGCCCGACGCATCCCGGGGATGGACATGGAACTCCTCGTGGGAAGCCGGCGCGGACGTCCGGGCGATGGGTCACGCCGGGCCGTGCCGCGCCGTCGGCAGGTTTCGGTCGCGGTGGCGGCGGTGGGGGACCGCCGCCGGCGTCGGGGACAGCCTCTCATCAAGGCCGCCGCCAGTCGACCGGGGCAGCACATCAGAGCAGCGGATACGGCCGGTGGCCCGCACCTTACCGACGGGCGATTCCGACATGACCGGCGGCTGGCCGAACCGCGGTCCACATCAGAACGTGCAGGTCGTCCCGGCGGCGTGGCTGACCTGGACGAGGTGCGTGACGCAGGCCGTGCCGTCGAGCCGGTGCAGCAGCAGGGCGGTGGGCTCGTTGACCCAGCCGATCTGCTCGTCCGCACTCATGGTGAGCGAACTCTGCTTCCAGGTGCTCGGCGCGGTGGTGAGCACGGTGCCGGCGAAGGCGGCCGTCACCGGGCGGTGCAGGTGACCGGCCGCGATCCGGACCACGTGCGGGTGCCGGGCGATCACCTCGGCCAGCGCGTCGGCGTCGGCGAGCCCGATCGCGTCGGCGGCCGGGATGCCCACGGCCACCGGTGGGTGGTGGAGGCAGACCAGGGCGGGGACGTCGGGTCGCCCGGCGAGCACGCCGTCCAGCCAGCCGAGCTGCTCCGGGCCGACCCGGCCACCACCGGCGCCGGGGACCAGTGTGTCCAGCACCACGACGGTCACCTCCGGGTGGTCGACGTGGTAGTACGCCGAGAAGCCGCCGCCCAACCACGGCGTCCCCCCGAACGCGTCGAGCAGCGACTCCCGGTCGTCGTGGTTGCCGGTGACGAGGTGCAACGGCAGCGGGAAGCGCCCGATGATCTCGCGCAGCGCGGCGTACTCATCGGGGCGGCCCCGGTCCACCAGGTCGCCGGTGATGACCACGCAGTCCGGCCGGGGGTCGAGCGCGAGCACCCGGCCGAGCGCCCGGTGCAGGCCCGCGGCCGGCTCCGCGGCGAGCACGCCGGTCGTCACGTGCGGGTCACTGAGCTGGGCGATGAGCATGCGGCCTCCACTCGCCGGGACCCTCACGCTATCGCCACCGGGTGCCGCGCGGGGGCCCGGTCGCGCGTACCCACAGGTCGCGTCCACAGCCTGTGGATAGCACGTGTGTACGAAGGATTTCGAGCGGTCGTCACGTCCTGGCTACGCTTTATCCAGCGGCCCGGTACCCGCCGGACCGCCACCGACCTGGGACGACGTACGAGTGGATCACGAGCGAGTCATCCGAGACGTCACGGTCCGCCTGCCGATGGCGTCGACCGCTGTCGAGGCGTGCGAGTGGAGCGTCGCCGCGCTGGCCCGGTACACGCCGGCCACCATCTCCGTGCTGCTCCAGGTCCACGACCGGCTCCGCTGCGTCGCGGCCACCGGCTCCTGGCAGGTGTACTCGACGGTCCCACCGGCGACCGGGATCGTCGGCCGGGTCCACGCCTCCGCCCGCACCGCGCTCGTTCCCGACGTCGCGGCGGACCCGGACTACATCCCGGTCCGCCCCGATGTCACGAGCGAGCTGTGCGTACCGGTGCTGGACCCGGCCGGCCGGCCGATCGGGGTCCTCGACCTCCAGTGGAGCGGACCGGCGGACCTGGCGGCCTGGCGGGACACCGCCGAACGGCTCGCCGCCCGGCTCGGTGCGCGGATCGTCGCGCTCGGCGGGCCGCCGGCGGAGAGCCGCAGCGAGAAGCTGCTCCGACACGCGGCGGCGCTGTCCTGCGCCCCCACCGAGTGGGACCTGATGCACGCGGCGATCACGGCCGCCCGGGACGTGTCGACGCTCTCCGCCGCCGTCCTCGTGGTCGCCGGCCGCCAGGGCCCCCGGCTGGGTGCGCCGACCGCCGAGCCCGGCGAGCTGGAGTCCCGGATCCGGGCCGAGCTGGCCGAGGCGGGCACCGGCACGCTGGGCCGGATGATCGACCTGGCCCACCGCTACGGTGCCGGGTACACCCTCGGTGAGACCGGGCACCCGCCGACCGCCGACCACGCTCCGCTGACCCGCGCCGGGGTGCGCACCCTGGTGGCGGTGCCGGTCGGTCCGACCGACGGCGGCGGGCTGCTGCTGGTCGCCGACGAGCGGCGGCTCCGTCCCGACCCGACGACGGTCAACCTGATGGAGCTGCTCGCCGGTCAGGCCTGGAACGCCCTGGAGCGGCTGCGCACCCTGGCCCGCCTCCGCGAGCAGGCCAGCTCCGACCCGTTGACCGGGCTGCGGCACACCGGGCCGTTCGGCCAGCGGATCGCGGCGGCCACCCCGGGCCGTACGGCCCTGCTCGCGATCGACGTGGACGGCTTCAAGACCGTCAACGACACGTACGGCCACCAGGCCGGCGACCGGGTGCTGGTCGGCCTGGCCCGCGCGCTGGAGGGGGCGCTGCGGCAGGGCGACGAGCTGTACCGGATCGGCGGCGACGAGTTCGTGGCGGTGATCGAGGTGAACCGCCCCGAGGAGGCCGTCCGGATCGCCGAGCGCCTGACCGAGGCGGCCCGGCGGATCGGCCGCACGATCAGCGTCGGGGTCGCGCTTCCCCGCCCCGGCGAGTCCCCCGACCGCACGCTCCGTCGCGCCGATCAGGCCCTCTACCGGGTCAAGCGCGAAGGCCGCGACGGCGTGCACCTGGCCGCCGCCTGACCCGCCAGAACGCGTCGATCATGGACTTGTGGCGCCTTGAAAGAGGGATGAAAGGGTGCTGATCGCCCACCACAAGTCCATGATCGACGCTGAGGTCGAGGGCATCAGGCACGGGTCAGTTCGTGGGCCAGGAGTTCGGCGATCTGGGCCGTGTTCAGGGCGGCACCCTTGCGGAGGTTGTCGCCGGTGACGAAGAAGTCCAGGGCACGAGGGTCGTCGACGGCGCGGCGGATGCGGCCCACCCAGGACGGGTCGGTGCCGACCGCGTCGATCGGCATCGGGAACTCGCCCGCCGCCGGGTCGTCGACGAGGATCACCCCCGGGGCGTTGCGCAGCACCTCCCGCGCGCCCTCGGCGTCGACCTCGGTGGCGAAGACCGCGTGCACGGCGACCGAGTGCCCGGTGACCACGGGTACGCGGACGCAGGTGGCGGAGACCTTGAGGTCGGGCAGGCCGAGGATCTTGCGCGACTCGTTGCGCAGCTTCATCTCCTCGGAGGACCAGCCGCCGTCGGCCACCGAACCGGCCCACGGCACCACGTTGAGCGCGAGCGGCGCCGGGAACGGGCCCAGCTCGTCGCCGACCGCCTGGCGCACGTCACCGGGGCGGGAGCCCAGCACGCGGTCGCCGGCGATCTTGGTGAGCTGCGTGTGCAGGGTGTCCACGCCCGCCTGACCGGCCCCGGAGACCGCCTGGTACGACGAGAGCACCAGCTCGCGGAGACCGTACTCGCGGTGCAGCGGCGCCACCGCCACGATCATGGCGAGCGTCGTGCAGTTCGCGTTGGCGACGATGCCCTTCGGCCGGTTGCGTACCTGCTCGGGGTTGATCTCGGGAACGACCAGCGGGACGTCCCGGTCCATCCGGAACGCGCCGGAGTTGTCCACCGCCACGGCGCCGCGGCGAACGGCGACGGGCGCCCACTCCGCCGAGACCTCGTCCGGGACGTCGAACATGGCGACGTCGACGCCGTCGAACACCTCCGGGGTGAGCGCCCGCACGGTCAGGTCCTCGCCCCGGCACCGCAGCACCTTCCCGACCGAGCGGGCGGAGGCGACCAGCCGGATCTCGCCCCAGACGTTTCGGCGCCCGGTGAGCAGCTCGCACATCACCGTGCCGACGGCCCCCGTCGCCCCGACCAGGGCCAGGGTGGGCAGCGACGCCATGAGGGCTACCGCCCGGTCCCCGCGTACACGACCGCCTCGGTGTCACCGCCGAGGTCGAAGGCTTCGTGGATGGCGCGCACGGCGGCGTCCAGGTCGGTGTCGCGGCAGACCACCGACACCCGGATCTCCGACGTGGAGATCATCTCGATGTTCACGCCGGCCTGGCCGAGCGCGGCGAAGAAGCCCGCCGCCACGCCGGGGTGCGAGCGCATGCCGGCACCGATCAGGGACACCTTGCCGACGTGGTCGTCGTAGAGCAGGCCCTTGAACTTGACCACGTCCTGGATCTTGCTGAGCGCGGCCATGGCCGTGGGGCCGTCGGTCTTGGGCAGCGTGAACGAGATGTCCGTCCGGCCGGTGCCCTCGGTCGACACGTTCTGCACGATCATGTCGATGTTGATCTCCGCACCGGCGACGGTGTCGAAGATCCGCGCCGCCGCGCCGGGCTCGTCGGGCACCCCGACAATCGTGATCTTGGCTTCGCTGCGGTCGTGGGCGACCCCGGTGATCAGCGCCTGTTCCACGGGAAGGTCCTCCATCGATCCGGTGACCATCGTGCCGGTGTTGGTCGAGTATGACGAACGGACGTGGATCGGCAACCCCGCCCGGCGGGCGTACTCCACGCTGCGCAGGTGCAGCACCTTGGCACCGCAGGCGGCCAGCTCCAGCATCTCCTCGTACGTGATCCGCTTGATGTGCCGGGCGTTCGGCACGATGCGCGGGTCCGCGCTGAACACGCCGTCGACGTCGGTGTAAATCTCACAGACGTCCGCGTTCAACGCCGCGGCCAGGGCCACGGCGGTGGTGTCCGAGCCACCCCGGCCGAGCGTGGTGACGTCCTTGGTGTCCTGCGAGACGCCCTGGAAGCCGGCGACGATGACCACCGCGCCCTCGTCCAGCGCGCCCTTGAGGCGGCCGGGCGTGACGTCGATGATGCGGGCCCGGCCGTGCACCGACGTGGTGATCACACCGGCCTGGGAGCCGGTGAACGACCGGGCCTCGTACCCCAGGTTGTGGATCGCCATGGCGAGCAGCGCCATCGAGATGCGCTCACCGGCGGTGAGCAGCATGTCCAGCTCGCGGCCGGGCGGCAACGGGCTCACCTGGTTGGCCAGGTCGAGCAGCTCGTCGGTGGTGTCGCCCATCGCGGAGACCACCACCACGACGTCGTCGCCGGCCTTGCGCGCGGCGACGATCCGCTCCGCCACCCGCTTGATCCGCTCCGCGTTGGCGACGGAGGATCCGCCGTACTTCTGCACCACGAGTGCCACGACGGTGCACTCCCTCCCAGCGACCCTGAGCGTGCCGACGCCGCCGGGTGTGGGCCGGCGGCGCATGTCAAGACGCCCTCAGCGTATCGGGCGGCCCCGCCGGCCGGGCCGGGTGATCCCACCATCCGGCCCCGGCCGCCGGACCCGGTGGCGTACGACACGCCGCTGCGGGGGCCGCAACGGGACGGCGGAACACGTACCGCACAGCCGAGAATGGGCGGGTGCCCGCCCATCACCGTCCGGCCGTGCCACCTCGTCGCACGGCGGCACCGCCCACCCGGCGGTCGGCCCGCCTGCTCGCCCTCGCGCTGGCCCTGCCCGCCCTCCTGGTCGCCTGCACAGCCGACCAGCCGACCACCGCACCGCCGACGTCGGCACCGCCGGCACCGGCCGACGCGGACGCGGCCCGCGACGAACTGGCCGCCCTGGCGGCGGCCGCGCAGGACCGGCGTCTCGTCGCGAGCTACGTCCTTCGAGCCGGGGACGGCCCGGACCGCGCCGTCCTGGTGACCACCGCCGGCGACGGCAGCTGGCGGGTCGACGTGCCCGGTGGCGCGCTGGGCGGCAGTGTGGACGTCTCGCTCGCCGCCACCGCGGACGGCCTGTTCCAGTGCGCGCTGCCGTCGGCCGGTCACCCGGCGCCGCCCGGCTGCATCCGGGTCGGCGACGCCGACGACGTGCTGCCCCGCCGCGCGGATCCCCGGGTCCAGCATCCCTTCACCGACTGGCTGGACGTGCTCACCGACCGCCGGTCGCCGCTGTCGGTGTCCCCCGCTCAGCCGCCGACCGGCGCGACCGGGAGCTGCTACTCGGTGGAGACCACGTCGGCGTCGATCAACGCGCCGCTGGACGCCGGTATCTACTGCTTCGACGCCGACGGGACCCTCACCGCGGTACGCACCGAGGACGGGACGCTGACGCTGGCCGCGCCCCCCGCCCCCGGCCCGGCGAGCGTGCAGCTCGCGGGGCCGGTGGTGGACGGCGAGCTGCTCGGTACGGCCGCTCCGGAGCCGACCGCCGGAACGCTCTAGGCCACGATCCGTTACGGGTGCGATTGCCCACATTTACCCCCTATCGGCTGCGTCAGTGAACCGTGCATACGGGACGCTCCTTCCCATGACCGACCTGACCCCGTTGCTGGCTTTCCGCTGGAGCCCACGGTCCTTCGACCCGTGCGCGGATCTCGACCGGACCGAGATCGGCGTCCTCCTGGAGGCGGCCCGGTGGGCGCCCTCGGCGGACAACCGGCAACCGTGGCGGTTCGCCGTCGGTCACCGGGACGACGAGACGTGGAAACGGATCATGGTGAACCTGCCGGACCGGGACCAGCGGTGGGCCGGCCGCGCATCGGCCCTGCTGCTCGCCGCGCACTGCGCGCCCGAGGCCGACCCGACCGGGTACGCGTTCTACGACCTGGGGCACGCCGTGGCGCAGTTGACCGTGCAGGCGACCGCGCTCGGGCTGCACGTACGCCAACTGCGCGACCTCGACCGGGCCGGCCTCGCCGCGGACCTCGATCTGCCCGCCGACGTCCGGCCGGCCGTGGTGCTCGCCGTCGGGCGGCTCGGCGACCCGCTCAGCCTGCCGGCCGACCTGCTGGACGCGGAGACCGGCCTGCGTCGTCGGCGGCCCCTCGCCGAGCTGCTGCTGCCGGCCGACGGGTGACGCCGATCCCAGAGTTCGGATCAACCTTCCCACCGACCGTCCCACCACGTAGGGTGACCCTGTCATGTGGCAGGCGCACCTCCTCCTTGGTCGCCGCGACGAGGCCTGACGGCCGGCACCTCGTCGCGGAGTCGAACCGCGCCGCCCGCAGCACGCTCTGACTTCTCTCTTTGGCACCGTCGCCGACTCTGGCCCTGTCGCCAGCCGGCAACCGTCGCCGACTCGACTGCTGACGTCACATGACCACGGAGGCACTCCGCCATGGCTCACCCGGCCGGCACCACCGACGCCGAGACCGATCCGATCGCCCGGCAGCGGCCCAGCCGCATGCCGTTCCGCCGCTACCAGCCGTACCAGCAGCAGTTCCGCATCGATCTGCCCGACCGCACCTGGCCGACCCGCCACGTCGCGACCGCGCCGCGCTGGTGCGCCGTCGATCTGCGCGACGGCAACCAGGCCCTCATCGACCCGATGTCGCCCGAGCGCAAGCGGCGGATGTTCCAGCTCCTGGTACAGATGGGCTACAAGGAGATCGAGGTCGGCTTCCCGTCGGCGAGCCAGACCGACTACGACTTCGTCCGGCAGCTCATCGAGCAGGACCTGATCCCCGACGACGTCACCATCCAGGTGCTGACGCAGTGCCGGGAGCATCTGATCGAGCGCACCTTCGAGTCGCTGCGCGGCGCGAAGCGGGCGATCGTGCACTTCTACAACTCGACGTCGACGCTGCAGCGCCGGGTGGTCTTCGGGCTGGACCGGGACGGCATCACCGACATCGCGGCCACCGGCGCCCGGCTCTGCCAGAAGTACGCGGAGATCCACACCCCGGACACCGACATCCACTACGAGTACTCGCCGGAGTCGTACACCGGCACCGAGCTGGACTACGCGCTGGAGGTCTGCGCGGCGGTGATCGAGGTGATCGACCCGACGCCCGACCACAAGCTGATCGTCAACCTGCCCGCGACGGTCGAGATGGCGATGCCGAACGTGTACGCCGACTCGATCGAGTGGATGCACCGCCGCCTGCCCCGCCGGGACAGCCTGGTGCTGAGCCTGCACCCGCACAACGACCGCGGCACCGGCGTCGCCGCCGCCGAGCTGGGCCTGCTGGCCGGCGCGGACCGGATCGAGGGCTGCCTGTTCGGCAACGGCGAGCGCACCGGCAACGTGGACCTGGTGACCCTGGGCCTGAACCTGTTCTCCCAGGGCGTTGACCCGATGATCGACTTCTCGAACATCGACGAGATCAAGCGCGCCGTCGAGTACTGCAACCAACTGCCCGTGCACGAGCGCCACCCGTACGCCGGCGACCTGGTCTACACCGCCTTCTCCGGCTCCCACCAGGACGCGATCAACAAGGGCTTCGCCGCGCTGACGGCGGACGCGGAGGTCGCCGGCGTGCCGGTCGACGAGCACCCGTGGGCGGTGCCGTACCTGCCGATCGACCCCAAGGACCTGGGCCGCACCTACGAGGCGGTCATCCGGGTCAACTCGCAGTCCGGCAAGGGCGGCGTCGCGTACATCATGAAAACCGAGCACCAGCTCGACCTGCCCCGCCGGCTCCAGATCGAGTTCTCCGGGGTCGTCCAGCAGGTCACCGACCACGACGGCGGCGAGGTCGACCCGCGGGCCATGTGGGAGATCTTCGCCGGGCAGTACCTGCTCGACCACCAGACCGACCCCGCCGTCACGCTGGCCGACTACACGATCGGCACGGTCGACGGCAAGGTCGAGATCGAGGCCCACGTCGGTCACGGTGGCACCCAGCAGGCCATCACCGCGGTCGGCAACGGCCCGGTCGACGCGTACGTCAACGCGCTGCAGTCGCTCGGGGTCAACGTACGCGTGCTCGACTACCACGAGCACGCCCTCTCCTCCGGTGGCGACGCGCAGGCGGCGGCGTACGTGGAGTGCGAGGTCGACGGTCGTACGGTCTGGGGCGTCGGCATGGACGCCAACATCGTCACCGCCACCGTGAAGGCGGTGACCAGCGCCGTCAACCGAGCCCACTGAGAGGTAAGGAAGGGCCCCTAGTTAACGCCCCGCGTTGTACAAGGGGCCCTTCTTAACACCGCTCACCGATGCGGGGGCGTGGCCGCGGGGAGGGTGTGGCAGGGCTGCGACGGGGGTGCCGCCCGCGCCGGACGGTGGACGAGCACCGCGGCCAGCACCGCCCCGACCAGCAGCAGCCCGGCACACCAGAGCAGCGCACCCCGGTAGGCGTCGGTCAGCTCGTCCGCCTGCTCGTAGCCGGTGCCGGTCAGGCCGACGAGCAACGGCAGCGCGGCCACGGCGAGCAGACCGCCGGCCCGCGACGCGGCGTTGTTGAACCCGCTCGCGACCCCCGCGAAGCGATCCTCGACGGCGGCCAGCACGGACGCGGTCAACGGCGCCACCACCAGGGTCAGCCCGAGCCCGAACAGCGCGACCCCGGGCACCACGTCCCGCCAGTACGACGCGTCCGCCCCCACCCCGCGCAGCAGAACGAGCCCCACGGCGGCGAGCACCGGGCCGACGGTCAGCGGCAGCCGCGGCCCGATCCGGGCCGCGAGATCACCGGCTCGCGGGGACCCGATCAGCAGCAGGACGGTCATCGGCAGCAGCGCGAGCCCGGTGCGGAACGCCGACCAGCCGGCCACGTTCTGCAGGTAGACGGCGAGGAAGAAGGTGAAGCCGCCGAGCGCCGCGTAGACCACCACGGTGAAGACGTTGAGCACCGAGAAGAGCCGGCTGGTGAAGAGTCCGGTCGGCAGCATCGCGGTGTCTCCGCGCCGCCGCTCGACCAGCACGAAGACGACCGCGCCGAGCACCCCGGCCAGTGCGGCCACCAGCACCGGCACGGAGTCGAAACCCCGGGCCGGCGCATCGATCAGGGCGTACGTGACGCCGGCCAGGGCGACCGCCCCGAGCAGGGCGCCCAGCACGTCGAACCGGCGACGGCGGCCGGCGCCTCCGGTACGCGACACGTCCTCGTCCCGGCTCTCCGGCACCCAGCGCAGCGCGGCCAGCAGGACCAGCACCGCCAGGGGCACGTTGAGGAAGAAGATCCACCGCCAGGAGAGGGCGTCGATCAGCCAGCCGCCGACGAACGGGCCCAGCGCGGTGGACACCCCGGAGAGCCCCGACCAGGCTCCGATGGCCTTCCCGCGGTCGTCCGGATGGAAGCTGGCCTGCAGGACCGACAGCGAGCCCGGCGTGAGCAGGGCCGCCCCGGCGCCCTGGAGGAACCGGGCCGCGACCAGCTGGCCGGTGTCCTGGGCCAGGCCGCAGAGCAGCGACGCGACAGTGAACCACACCACCCCGAGCAGGAACACCCGCCGCCGGCCGAAGCGGTCGCCGAGCGCGCCGCCGAGCAGGACGAACGCGGCGAGCATCAACAGGTAACCGTTGACCGTCCACTGGAGACCGGCAACAGTGGCGTCGAGTTCGGCGCCGAGGTGGGGCAGCGCCACGTTGACGACGGTGGTGTCGAGGAAGACCATGCCGGAGGCGAGGACCGCGGCGAGCAGCGTGCCGCGGCCCGAGGGGGTGTCGAGCCGGAGGGCAGGTGGCGTCATTGCCCCAATCTGCCCTGCACCATGTGGGAGACGCCACGAAACGCCGAAACCGTACCGGGGTACTGTGCGGGATCGCCGGGAGCCCGCAAGCTGGAGAGGTGTCGTCTGTGCGTACCAGATCAGGACCGCTCGCCGCGGTGGCGCTCGCGGCCGCGCTGGCGCTCGGTGTGGCCGGCTGCGTCCCGGCTGAGGAACCGCCGGACACGGCGCCGACCGGCGACGGCGGGAGCGCCGTGCAGAAGCTGGCCGAACTGACGGTGGCCAAGGCCGGCTCGATGCGCGGCTACAGCCGTGACCGCTTCCCGCACTGGCGGGAGACCGGCAAGAACTGCGACGTCCGGGACACCGTGCTCAAGCGCGACGGCGAGGGCATCAAGTTCTCCGGCTGCAACGTGGTCGGCGGGCGTTGGGAGAGCGTGTACGACGGCCGCGTCCTGACCGACCCGTCCCAGGTGGACGTCGACCACATGGTGCCGCTGGCCAACGCCTGGCGGTCCGGCGCCGACGAGTGGACCGACGCGAAGCGGGGCGACTTCGCCAACGACATCGAGCAGCCGCAGCTCTTCGCGGTTTCCCGCACTTCCAACCGGGCAAAGGGTGATCAGGATCCGTCCCAGTGGCGGCCGGCCAACCGGTCGCACTGGTGCCGCTACGCGGAGAACTGGGTCGCGGTCAAGCATCACTGGCGGCTCACGGTGACCAGCACCGAGAAGGCCGCCCTGACCGAGATGTTGGAGGGCTGCACATGGGCGAGCAAGCCGTGACCGGCGCCGGGACGACCCCGGCGTCCGAGGCCGGTGGCGCCGCGGCGACCGACGGTCCCGCACCGACCACGGCCGGCATGACGGCGGACGGTGCCGCCGGGGCCGCCGTACCCGGTGCCGGCATGAGCGCGGACACCCCGGACGCCCCCGCCGGTGGCACGCCGGGCGCGGGGATGAGCGCCGACGCCGGCAGCCCCGCCGGGCCGCAGGCCCGGACGGCGGACATCGTCCCGGGGCCGGGCGGGGTGATGACCGACGAGGTCGGCGTGGTCACCGGCGAGCTGACGCTCCGCACCGAGTACGCGGACGGCCAGGTCACACTGCGCGTGCAGTACCGCGAGGCGGACGAGTGGTACGCGGTGACCGGTGGGCGGGCGGCACTGGCCGACCCGGCCGGTCTCGACGCCGTGCACGCGATCGCGGTCGGCCTGCTCAACCGCCCGGAGGGCTGAACGGCGTTAAGAAGGGGCCCCTCCTATACGCCAGGCGTTAAGAAGGGGCCCTTCCTTACACGTAGGAGCCGGGTTCGCTCGGGGCGGAGACCGTGTGCGGGTCGTCGCCCTCGCCCAGCGGGCGGGTGATGTGCACCTCCACCTTGTGCGGGCGGAGTTCCCCGCTGGCGATCTGCTCGGCCCAGTGGCACGCCACCCGGCTGCCGCCGATGTCCCGCAGCGCCGGCCGTTCGTCCGCGCAGCGGGTGGGCTGCGCCCACGGGCAGCGGGTGTGGAACCGGCAGCCCTTGGGCGGGTTCGCCGGCGAGGGCAGGTCACCGGCGAGCAGGATGCGCTCGCGGCGGTCCTCCACCTCCGGGTCCGGCACCGGCACCGCCGACATCAGCGCCCGGGTGTACGGGTGCAGCGGTTCGGTGTAGAGCCGGTCGCTGGGCGCCTCCTCGACGAGAGCCCCCAGGTACATGACCCCGACGGTGTCGGAGATGTGCCGGACGACGGCCAGGTCGTGCGCGATCACCAGGTAGGTGAGGCCGAGGCTCTCCTGCAGTTCGTCGAGGAGGTTGACCACCTGGGCCTGGATCGACACGTCGAGCGCGGAGACCGGCTCGTCGGCGACGATCAGGTCCGGGCCGAGGACCAGCGCCCGGGCGATGCCGATGCGCTGCCGCTGGCCGCCGGAGAACTCGTGCGGGTACCGGGACAGCGCCCAGCGCGGCAGGCCCACCTTGTCGAGCGTCTCGCCGATGATCTTCCGTCGCTCGTCCCGGTCGGCGCCGATGCCGTGCGTCTGGAGGCCCTCGGTGAGGATCGACTCGACGTTCTGCCGCGGGTCCAGGCTGGACATCGGGTCCTGGAAGATCATCTGCATCCGACGGCGCATCGACCGTAGCTTGCCGGCGGGCAGCCGGGTCAGGTCGACGCCGTCGAACACGACCTCCCCGGCGGTCGGCGGGGTCAGTTGGAGCAACGCCCGACCGAGGGTGGACTTGCCGCACCCGGACTCGCCCACCAGTCCGTACGTCTTCCCGCGCGGGATCCGCAGGTCGACACCGTCGACCGCCTTCACGTGGCCGATCGTGCGGTCGAACAGCACGCCCCGCTTGATCGGGAAGTGCACCTTCAGGTCGCGAACCTCGACGAGGACGTCGTCCGTGCTCACCTCGGCCGCGCCGCCGGCCGGGACGGTTGTCTCGCTCACGGCTTCTCCTCCTCGCTCGGGGCCGCGCCGAAGCCCGGCACCACCGGCGGCTCACTCCGCACGGCCTGCGCCGGCACCGCGCCGGGCTCGGCGCCCTCCGCCACGACACCCCGGATCTCCTCGGCCGGCGTCATCCCGGGCAGCGGCGCCGGATTGACGCAGCGGTAGCTGCGGCCGTCGTGGGTGAGCACCACCGCCGGCGGTTCGCCCAGGCAGGCGTCGACCCGTCGGGAGCAGCGCGGGGCGAACGCGCAGCCGTCCGGCCACGGCAGCACGTCGCGTACCGAGCCGGGGATCGGGTTGAGGCGCTCCCCGCGCCCGCTGTCGAGCCGGGGCACCGAGCCGAGCAGACCCACGGTGTACGGGTGCCGGGGCTCGCGGAAGAGCGGGCGCCGGCGGGCCGTCTCCACCACCCGGCCCGCGTACAGCACGTTGATGGTGTCGCACATACCGGCCACCACGCCCAGGTCGTGCGTGATCATCACGAGGGCGGTGCCGGAGTCCCGGACCAGTTCCTTGAGCAGCTCCAGGATCTGTGCCTGGATGGTAACGTCCAGCGCCGTGGTCGGCTCGTCCGCGATCAGCAGCCGCGGCTGGCAGGCCACCGCCATGGCGATCAGGGCACGCTGCCGCATGCCGCCGGAGAGCTGGTGCGGGTACTCCTTGAGTCGGCGCTTCGGGTCCGGGATGCCGACCCGGTCGAGCAGCTGAGCCGCCTCCTTCTCCGCCGCGTCGCCCTTCATACCGCGGTGCCGGGTCAGGACCTCGGTGACCTGCAGGCCGATCGGGATGACCGGGTTCAGCGACGACAGCGGGTCCTGGAAGATCATCGCGACGTCACGACCGCGGATGTCCCGGCGGGAACGGTCGTCGAGCTGCAGCAGGTCGGTGCCGTCGAACACGGCCTTGCCGCCCACCCGGGTGCCGGGCTGCTTGGGCAGCAGACCCATGATCGCCAGGGAGGTGACGCTCTTGCCGCAGCCGGACTCGCCGACCAGGCCGACCACCTCACCGGCGTCGACGGAGAACGAGACGCCGTCGACCGCGTGCACCGTACGCTGACCGCGCCGGGCGAACGTGACGGAGAGGTCGTCAACTTCGAGCAGTGCCATTACCGGCCCTCCGTTCGCGACTGCGGGGCTCGCAAGCTCGACGAGCATTCCGGCTCGGCCGTGTCCCACACGAGCCGCCCCGAGATGCTCGCTCCTCGCGCTGCACTCATGAGAGACCTACTTCCGCAGCTTCGGGTCGAGGGCCTCGCGCATCGCCTCACCCAGCAGGGTGAAGCCGAGCGCGGTGATGATGATCGCGACCGCCGGGTAGATGGCGAGTTCCGGCCGGACGCCGAGGTACTGCTGCGCGTCGGCGAGCATCACGCCCCACTCGGGCACCGCCGTGTCGGGGTTGCCGAGGCCGAGGAACGAGAGCGCGGCGGCCTCGATGATCGCGGTGGCCAGGGTGAGCGTGGCCTGCACGATCACCGGGGCCAGCGAGTTCGGCACGACGTGGGTCAGGGCGATCTTCGGCTTCCGGACGCCGAGCGAGGTCGCGGCGAGCACGTAGTCGCTGTTGGACTGGGCGATCATCGAGCCGCGCAGCAGCCGGGCGAAGACCGGCACCGACACCACGCCGACCGCGATCATGACGGTGGTCAGGCTGGCCCCGAGCAGGGCGGCGATGCTGACCGCGAGCAGCAGGCTGGGCAGCGCCAGCATCATGTCGATGACGCGCATGAGGGCGTTGTCGATCGCCCGGCCCCACCGACCGCCGAGCCCGGCGGCCGCGCCGGCGACGCCGCCGATCAGCGCGCCGACGGCCAGACCGATGAGCGTCGAGACCACGCCGACCAGGAGGGTCTGCCGGGCCCCGACGATCATCCGGCTGAACACGTCGCGGCCCTGGTGGTCGTAGCCGAGCCAGTGGTCGCCGTCGGCGCCGGGGATGACGCCGGGGCGGATCAGCCCCTCCCGGATGCCGATCGTGTCGGTCGGGCTGTACGGGACGAGGAACGGCCCGATCAGCGCCACCAGGACGAAGATCACCAGGATCACCGCGCCGACGATGGCCGAGGGGTTACGCCGGAGCCGGCGGAACGCCTCCTGCCAGAGGCTGACGCCGCGCTCGTCGTCGCGGGCGGCCAGCTCGGCGAGCCGGTCCAGCCGCTCCTTCTTCTTGCCGGTGGTGATCGTCATCGGACCCTCACCCTCGGGTCGATCAGGCTGTAGGAGAGGTCGACCAGGAGGTTCACCAGCACGTACACCACCGCAATGATCATGATGAAGCCCATCAGCACCGGGTAGTCGCGATTGTTGATCGCGTCGTAGACGAACGCCCCGATGCCGGTGAAGGCGAACACGGTCTCGGTCAGCACCGCGCCGGAGAGCAGACCGCCGGTGAGCAGGCCGATCGAGGTGACCACCGGGAGCAGCGAGTTGCGCAGCACGTGCCGGCGCCGCACGGTCCGCTCGGTCAGGCCCTTGGCCTCGGCGGTGCGGACGAAGTCCTCGTTGAGCACCTCCAGCACGCTGGCCCGGGTGATCCGGACGATGATCGCGAGCGGGATGCTGGCCAAGGTGATGCCCGGCAGCACCAGGTGCCAGATGGCATCTGCGGCGGCGTCCCACTCCCGGGTCATCAACCCGTCGAGGACGAAGAAGTTCGTGATCCGGGTGGCCTCGATCGTCGGATCCTGCCGCCCACTGGACGGGAACCAGCCGAGGTTCTCCGCGAAGATCGCCTTGAACACGTACGCCAGGAAGAAGACCGGGATGCAGATCCCGATCAGCGACCCGCCGACCGAGAGGTGGTCCACCCACCGGCCACGACGGCGGGCGGCGAGGTAACCCAGCGGGATGCCGACCCCGATCGCGATCACCAGCGCCGTGATCGTCAGCTCCACCGTGCCGGGGAAGCGCTCCACGAACTCGCTGACCACCGAGCGCTTGGTCGAGGTCGAGGTGCCCAGGTCCAACCGGACCAGCCGCCGGACGAAGCGGCCGTACTGCACCAGGATCGGCTCGTCGAGGCCCATGCTGCGGCGGATCGCCGCGCGCATCTCGGGCGTGCCGCGCTCGCCGAGGATGGCGGTCTCCGGACCGCCGGGCAGCCGGCGGAGCCAGATGAAGAGCAGAAGGGAGAGCCCGAACAGCGTCGGTATCAGCTGCAGCAGGCGTCTGACGATGAACCGGAACACGGTGGCCTCGAAAGGGGTGCGGAGGGGCGCGGGCGGACGCTGTCGAAACAGCGTCCGCCCGCGGTCCTTGCGTCAGATCAGGACTTGAACTCGGCGTTGGCGTACCGCTCGTCGGTCAGCGGGCTGGCCTTGATGCCGGTGACGTCCTTGCCGAACACGATCGCCGGCGGCGAGTGCGAGATCGGCACACCCGGCAGGAAGTCCATGATGGCCTTGTTGATGGCCTTGTACTTCTCCGTCCGGGCCGCCTGGTCGGCGGTGGTGTCGGCGTCCTTGAACTGGGCGAAGAGGGCGGGGTTGTTGTAACCCCACTCGTCCTTCTGCCGGTCGAAGAAGGTGCCGATGAAGTTGTAGCCGTCGCCGTAGTCGCCGGTCCACCCGAGGAAGTGCAGGTCGTGGTTCTTACCGGAGGTGGTGGCGTTCAGGTAGTCCGGGCTCCACTTCAGCGGGATCGGCTGGACCTTGATGCCGGCCGCCTGCAGGTCCGCCGACACCAGCTCGAAGAGGTCCTTCGGGTTCGGCATGTACGGACGGGTGACCTCGGTCGGGTAGTGGAACTTCAGCGTCAGGTTCGACGCACCGGCCTCGGCCAGCAGCTGCTTGGCCTTGTTGACGTCGTACTCGTACTTGGTGACGTCGCCGTTCCAGCCCTCGACGGTGTCCGGCATGAAGTTCACCGCGACCTTGGCGCCCGGAGGCAGCTTCGAGTCGACAAGCGCCTGGCGGTTGACCGCGTGCGCGATCGCCTGCCGGACCTTGAGGTCCTTCAGCTTCGGGTTCCCGCTCTGGTTGATCGCCAGGTACAGGATGTTGAACGCCGGACGGGTCAGGACGTTGAAGCCCTCGTTCTTCAGCGGCTCGACGTCGGCCGGGCCGACCAGGTCGTAGCCCTGGATGTCACCCGAGCGCAGCGCCTGCTTGCGCGCGTTCTCGTCCGAGATCGTCTTGAAGATGAGGGTCTTCAGCTTGGCCTTGTCGCCCCAGTAGTCGTCGTTGCGCTCGATGGTGAGCGTCTTGTTGGCGACGTCCCAGGTCTTGAACTTGAACGGACCGGTGCCGGTCGGGTGCCCGGTGGCGTACTCCGGGTACTTGACGTCCTCCGCGGTGCCGCCGACGTTGCTGGCGTCATACTGCTCGAGCGCCTTCGGGCTGTGGATGGAGAACGACGGCAGCATCAGGGCGGCCGGGATCTTGCTGGACACCCGGGTGAAGCTCAGGTCGACCGTGGTGGCGTCCTTGGCGGTGCAGGACTTGAAGAGGCTCTCCGGGAGGGTGTCGTCCTCGTTCTTGGCGAAGCCACCCATCACGTCCTGCCAGTACGCGGTCACGTCCGGGCTCTGCATGAGACCCGTCGCGTTGTACCAGCGGTTGAAGTTGACGCAGACGGCCTCGGCGTTGAAGTCGGTGCCGTCGTGGAACTTGACGCCCGAGCGGAGCTTGAAGGTCCAGGTGGTGCCGGCCGCGTCCGGGGTCCAGGACTCGGCGAGACCGGGGCTCACCTTGGTGCCGCCTTCTTCGGGGCGGACCAGGGTCTCGAAGATCTGACGTGCCACACGCAGCGACTCACCGTCGCTGGCGAAGCTGGGGTCGAGCACCTTCGGGTCTCCGGCTACGCCGAAGACGAGGGTGTCCTTCTTGCTACCACCGGAAGAATCATCGCGGTCGCTCTCGGCGCAGCCGGCTACCGCGAGGGCCGCGACCGCGACAGCCGCGACGGCGACCTTCGGCCTGGATGCACGCATGGGTGCTTCACCTCGTCCTTAGGGATACGGACAACGCGGTGACCGGGGCCACCGATGGGCGGAACCTTAGCTCCCACGCCGACCGCGCGGAAACAGCCGGATGGACGGTTGGTATCGGATCGTGTCTTTTCCAGGATCTGACCGAAGAATCGAAGGCGAACTGCGGATGCGGCCGAACGATCCGCGCACGCGATGCCAAACTGTTACGTCTAACCCCCCGCTCCGACCGTCAGGTGTCATGACCATCAGGCGAGGTCAGCAGGCGTACGCCGAGCCCGTCAGACCGCCCGGCGCCCCTCGAAGGCACGGCCGAGCGTGATCTCGTCGGCGTACTCCAGGTCGCCGCCGACCGGCAGGCCACTGGCGAGGCGGGTCACCGAGATGCCCATCGGCTTGACCATCAGCGCCAGGTACGTCGCGGTGGCCTCGCCCTCCGTGTTCGGATCGGTGGCCAGGATCAGCTCACGCACCGCACCCCCGCTCAGCCGGGTCATCAGTTCGCGGATGCGCAGGTTGTCCGGCCCGATGCCCTCCAGCGGATTGATCGCGCCGCCGAGCACGTGGTAGCGGCCGCGGAACTCACCGGTGCGCTCGATGGCCACGACGTCCTTCGGCTCCTCGACCACGCAGAGCACCTCGTCCGTGCGACGCGGGTCGCGGCAGATGCGGCACTGCTCGGCCTCGGCCACGTTGTAGCAACTGGTACAGAACCGCACCAGCTCCTTGACCTTGCGCAGTGCGCCGGCCAGGCGGTTGACGTCGGCGGGATCCGCGGACAGGACGTGGAAGGCGATCCGCTGGGCGCTCTTCGGGCCGACACCCGGCAGCCGGCCCAGCTCGTCGATCAGGTCCTGAATGGCGCCCTCGTACATCGGCGGCTCAGAAACCGGGCAGGCCGAGGCCGCCCATGCCGCCCGCGACCGGGCCCATCTTCTTCTCGGTCAGCTCGCGGGCCGCCTCGGCGGCGTTGTGCACCGCCGCGACGACCAGATCCTCGAGGGTCTCGATGTCGTCCGGGTCGACCGCCTTCGGGTCGATCTTGATCGACTTGAGCTCACCCGTGCCGGCGACGGTCGCGGTGACCAGGCCGCCCCCCGCGGTGCCGGTCAGCTCCGCCTCGGCCAGCTCGGCCTGCGCCTTGGCGATCTGCTGCTGCATCTTCTGCGCCTGCTTCAGCATCTGCTGCATGTTCGGCTGTCCACCTGGGCGCACGGATGGCTCCTTCTCGCACTCGTCTGCTCGGCCGCCGCCCAGCCTAGCCCTTGTGACCGACGTCGCCCGGCCCGGCGCTTCCCGTTCCCCGCGCGCCGCCTAATGATCAGGACAGCCGGCAGGAGGGGACGAGGATGCACCGGGAGCGTGCGGCCGCCATCTTGGAGCAAGAGGCGCGGGCTTGCCACCACATGGACGCCGGCCTCTACGCCGACCTGCTGGTCCGGGCCGCCGCCGACGTGCGCGCGGGTGGTCCGTGCGCCGAGGCCCTCGAGGGGTACGCGGACGCGCCCGGCTCGGCGGCCGTCCCGCTGCGCCTGCTCGGCGCCGTGCACGCGCTCGTCCTCACCGGACGGGCGCCCGAGCTGGCGGGTTACTACCCCAGCGCCGGAGGTGCGTACCGGCCAGAGGACGCGGACGCCACCTGGGTCGCGTTCCGGGCCGTGGTCGCCGCCGAGCGAGACACGCTCCGCGGCTGGCTGCCCCGGCCGCCGCAGACCAACGAGGTGGGCCGGGCCAACCTGCTGCTCGCCGGCCTGCTGCACGCCGTCGCCGAGACCGGCCGGCGGCCGGTACGCCTGCTCGAAATCGGGGCGAGCGCCGGGCTCAACCTGCGGGCCGACCGGTTCCGGGTCACGTCCGGGGACTTCGCCTGGGGGCCGGCCGACTCACCCGTGCTGCTGCCCGACGCGTGGCGCGGCGGCGTACCGGGCTGGCTGCGGGACGCGGCCCGGACCGTTCCGGCGCTGGACGTCGTGGAGCGGCTCGGCTGCGACCTGACCCCGCTGGACCCGGGCGACGAGGACGACGTGCTGGCGCTGCGCGCGTACCTCTGGCCCGAGCACACCGCCCGGGCCGCCCGGCTGGTCGGGGCGCTGCAGCTGGCCGCCCACGTGCCGGCCCGCGTGGTCGCCACCGGCGCCGCCGACTTCCTGGCCGGGATCCGGCCCGAGCCCGGCTCGCTCACCGTCGTCTGGCACTCGATCATGCGGCAGTACGTACCGGCCGACGAGTGGGCCCGGGTCACCACCGAACTGGACCGGCTCGCCGTCGCGTCGACCCCCGACGCGCCCGTCGCGCACCTCTCCTTCGAGCCGCACCCGGTGGACGAGCCGCCGGTCCAGTTGCGTGCCCGCCTCGGGGCCGGGCCGCAACGCCTGCTCGCCGAGGCTCACCCGCACGGTCTGCCCGCCTGGGCGGTCTGAGATCCACTCGGCGTCGGTCAGCCCCGTCCGCAGGACGGCCCGACGCCGTGGACCCCGAGTCGCCCGTCCCCCGCCTAGCGGGCGTCGACCTCGTCGATCGTCTCGGCGCCGAACGCCTCCCGGAGCAACCGGACCGCCTGCTCCTCACTGGACTGCCGGGCGGTCCGCTCGTCGATCACCTCGTCCAGCGGCTCGTCGCCGGGGTCGAACCCCTCGTACACCGGTGCCGCCGGTGGGGCGCCACCACCGCCCACCGGACCGTCGTAGTCCGGGTCGTACGGCGGCTCGCCGGCCCAGTCCGCATCGGCCGTCCTCCGGGCGGGCGCGGCGGACCGCTGCGCCTTGCCCGCGCCGGCGGCCGCCGCCCGGGCGGCGGCGATCGCACTGCTCACCGGCGTCCCGCCGGCCTGGACCGCGACCGGCCCGGCCGGCTTCGGTACGGCGGTCGGCGCAGCGGCCGCACCTGCGCCCGGCGGCGGCGCTCCGGCCGGGGAGTCCGACGTCCGGGCCGACGCGGCCGGCTCGGAGCCGCCCGGCGGTGCCGTCCCGCCGGGGCGTGCCGGGGACGGCCAGTCCTCCCCGGCCGCCTCAGCGGGTACGACAGGTGCGGACGGAACGCCACCGGGACGGGCCGGCTCCGGCCACTCCTCGTCGTCGTCGCCACCATCCGCCTGGCCCCCGTCACCCGGGCGGGCCGACGCCCGGTCCGACGCGGCGGACCGCACCGGTGGAGCCGCCGGGTCGTCGGCGGGGGCCGGCCGGGCCGCAGCGGCCCGCCGGGACTGGCCGCCGGGCGACGCCCCGCTCCGCTCGCCGGCCACCTCGCACCGGATCTGCCAGCGCCCGCCCAACTCCTCGTACAGCGCGTCGGTGAGCACGGCGGCGTGGTCGGACATCATCCGGGCCAGCACCGACGACTTCACGGTCAGGACCAGCGTGTCACCGTCCAGGTCCCGGACGACCGCGTCCCGCATCAGGGCCGCGATCCGCTTGTTGGTGCGGTTGACCATGCCCACGACCTCGGGCCAGACCCGCCGCACGGCCACCGCGTCCAGGGCACCCGGGGCCGCAGCGCCGGGGCGGGGCGGCGCCGGGGTCGCCGGGTCGGGCATCACGGCGGACGGCGGCACCGCACGCCGGGCAGCCGTCGCCGGGCCACCCGTGGCAGCCGCTTCGCTTACCGCACCGGCACCGGAGGAATCCCCGGAATCCGGTCCGGCCGCTCCGCCCGCCGCACCGGTCGACGCTTCCGTTCCGGTGCCCGGGGCGGCGGAAGCCGTCTCCCCGGCACCGGGTGCGGCGGTCGCCGGGCCGCCGCTCGAGGCCGCCACCCCGGCACCGGAGTCGGCTGCGGCACGGCCACCGGCGGCACGGGCACCGGCGGTCGCGGCGGCGGCGCGGGCGGCGGCCACCCCGACCGGGGCGCCGGCAGCCGCCGGCGTGCCGGCGGGGTCACCCGGGATCGCGGCGGCAGCCGCGGGCGCGGCGGGAGGCACCGGGCGTACCGCCGGGGGGTCGGCGACCGGCGCGGAGCCGGCGGCGTCCGGCGGCGCGTCGGCGCCGGCGAGGGTGAGCCGGCGCTCCATGCGTTCGAGGCGCTGGAGCAGGCCGCCGGTCGAGTCGTCGACGCCGGGCAGCAGCATGCGGGCGCAGATCAGCTCCAGCAGCAGGCGCGGCGCGGTGGTGCCGCGCATCTCGACCAGGCCGTCGTGCACGATGTCGGCGCACCGGGACAGCGTGCCCGGCCCGAGCCGCTGGGCCTGGGCGGTCATCCGCTCGATCTGATCGTCCGGGCCGTCGATCAGGCCCTTCGTCGCCGCGTCCGGCACCTGCTGCAGGACGATCAGGTCCCGCAGGCGCTCGAGCAGGTCCGAGGCGAACCGACGCGGGTCGTGCCCGGCCTCGGCGACCCGGTCGACGGTGGCGTACGCGGCGGCGCCGTCCCCGGCGGCGAGCGCGTCGCACATCTCGTCGATCAGCGCCGAGTCGGTGACGCCGAGCAGCGCGGCGGCCCGCGCGTAGGTGACGCCCTCCGGACCGGCGCCGGCGATGAGCTGGTCGAGCACGGAGAGACTGTCCCGGGCGCTGCCGCCACCGGCCCGCACCACGAGCGGGAAGACCGCCGGCTCCACCTGGACCCCCTCGGCCTGGCAGAGCTGCTCCAGGTAGGGCCGGAGGACCTTCGGCGGGATCAGCCGGAACGGGTAGTGGTGGGTCCGCGACTTGATCGTGCCGAGGACCTTCTCCGGCTCGGTGGTGGCGAAGATGAACTTGACGTACTCCGGGGGCTCCTCGACCAGCTTGAGCAGGGCGTTGAAGCCGGCCGACGAGACCATGTGCGCCTCGTCGATGACGTAGATCTTGAAGCGGCTCTGCGCCGGTGCGAAGAACGCCTTCTCCCGCAGCTCGCGGGCGTCGTCCACGCCGCCGTGGCTGGCCGCGTCGATCTCGATGACGTCGATCGAACCGGCGCCGTCGGTGGCGAGCGCCCGGCAGGAGTCGCAGGTGCCGCAGGGCTCCGGGGTGGGACCGTGCGCACAGTTGAGCGAGCGGGCCAGGATGCGGGCGCTGGAGGTCTTGCCGCAGCCCCGGGGGCCGGAGAAGAGGTACGCGTGGTTGAGCCGCCCGCTGCGCAGCGCCTGCGACAGCGGCTCGGTCACGTGCTCCTGCCCGATGACCTCGGCGAAGGTACGCGGCCGGTACTTGCGGTAGAGCGCCAGCGCCACGGCGTCCCGCCTCCTCTCGACCGAGCCATTCTGCGCCGGTCAGGCGCGGGTGACCACCCACCACCCCGCCCCGACGCAAGGAAGGGCCCCTTGTTAACGCCTGCGGTAGAGGAAGGGCCCCTTGTTAACACCCGGCGGCCGGCGCGTGCTGCGGGCGGCGGGTACCGCGGGCGGCGGGTGCCGCGGGCGGCACAGAAAGGCCCCCCGTGCACCCGTCAGAGCCCGCTTATCCTTGCTGCCTTCCGGCCCTGGGGAGGTTCACGAGATGCACGCCGCACGGGGGGTACGCCAAGCGTACCCGACCGGCGGTGGATCATCAGGGGGTGGTGGGGTGGGCGATTCCGGCGGGACCTGTATCCTGTTCGGCGGAGGATTCGCCTAGAGGCCTAGGGCGCACGCTTGGAAAGCGTGTTGGGTTAACACCCTCACGAGTTCGAATCTCGTATCCTCCGCACCCTGATCGACGGGCCGGCTCCCGGTGGGAGCCGGCCCGTCGTCGTCTCACCCGACCAGCGCGGTGAGACCCTCAAGGTCCCAGATGGCTGCCGCGTCGGGCGCGGTCCCGACGAACCGGGGTGGGCGAGCAGCCGGAGCGTTTCGCTGTGCCGCTCGTACGCCGTCCGGTCGCCGCTGTAGAGGATCGTCGCCGCTTCCGTACCGATCGCGTCGGGCCCCGCCTGGATGCCTGCGTCCAGGTAGTGGCCGCCCAGTCGAGCGACCTCCGCCGACGACCGCCGGGCCTCCTCGGGAGTTCCGGTGCACATCGTCACTACCGTCCGCCCGGCCAGTCCGCCGTCGAGTTGATCGAGGCACTGCCGCGCGGCCTCCTGGTCGGTGACGGTCAGCAGGACCAGTTCGGTCGTCGCCACGGCCTCCGTCACCGTGCGGGCCGGCACCGCACCCGACTCCACGAGGCCCGCCGTTCGCGCCGGGGTGCGGTTCCACACCACCACGTCGTGACCACCGGTCAGCAGGCGCCGCGCCACGGCCGAGCCGATCGCACCCGTGCCGACAACGGCGACACTCCTGAACTCTGTCATCGGCCAATCATGAGACGTGAACTCGACTTCAGGTCAAGGTCCTGCTGCGTTGACAGCGTTCCGCTCCAGCCACGTCGATGCGTGAGCAGGTCCTCGCGGTGGCGGATGTCGCGGCGATACTGCGGTGTGGGAGGACGTGCGCGGCGAGGCGCTGCCCCGCCGGCAATCAGGCGCCGCCCCGCCCGGCAATCAGGCGAACTGACAGGGAAGTGCGGGGACATGGAGCTGAACGACGCGCAGTCGCGCAAGAGCAGCCGCAGCAGCGGCGTGCGCCTGCCGTTCGTCGTACACATGTTCTATCCACAGCCTGTGGACGCGGCGTGAGTTACCAGCTCAGCGCGGTCGTCGCGGACGCCGAGGTGCTCCGCGAGGAGACCCGCGACCTGGACCACGCGGTTCTCGCCGCGCTGCGGCAGGACTTCGCGCTGCTCCCGGTGACCCCGCAACTCGTCGAGGAGTTGACCGGGGCGCCGCCGGACTACGCCGTCGAGAAGCCCGACCCGAAGCACCCGTTCGCGCTGGCACTCTCCCCCGCGCTGACCGAGGTGCTGGCCCGCTGGTCGAGACGGGGGCCGGTGGCGTACGTCGAGGCGGAGTTCGCCGGCGGCCTCGGCTACCAGGCGGCGGTTGTATGGCTTCAGGGCGAGCGGTCCTGGGGGCCGCTGTTCGACTCGGCCTTCGACCGGCCCCGCGGACAGTGGCCGGTCAACGCCGCCCTCGTCGAGCTGGGCGTGGAGCCCGGCGCGTGGATCGACCCGTTCGCCGAGTTGGGTCTGCACGTCGAGCGGGACACCGCCGGCTGGCTGGCGCACGGGCGCCGCGGGTTGAGCGCGGACTACTGGGACGATCTGGCCGAGGAGTGGGAAGAGCGGCAATCCGGCGTCGGCCAGCAACCAGATGGCCCCCGTTCCGTTGGGGACTGGGGGATTCCATGAAATTGCGACAATTCGGCTTCATTGCCGCACTGATGACCGCTGCCTGGATCTCGGGCAGCGGCGCTGTTCGACCGGACGGGACCGCCGTCGTGGAACCGGCAGCCGCCGTCACGGTCGTCGACCTGGACGGGCTCGCCGACATCGACTTCGGCGACACCGAGGACGAGCTGACCCGGCGCGGCATACTCCGCACCGACATCGACGCGTGCGGCCCGACGCTGGCCGGCCACGAGACGGTCAGCCCGATCTTCGTCGACGACCGGCTGGTGCTGCTGTGGGCCGGCGAGCCGGTGCGCACCCCGGAGGGGGTGGCCGCCGGCACCCCGCTCGCCGAGGTGCGTGAGCGCTACCCGGCGGCGCGGCACCTCGACGCTCCACAGGGGACGTACCGCTTCGACGGCCTGCTGGCCCGCGACGGCGACCGGGCGTACCTCTTCCTGCACGACGGCGGGACCGTCCACAAGGTCATCGCCGGGTACGCCGACTGGGCGCAGCGCGCCTTCGACGAAGGGCACGCCCCCTGCTGAAATTGGCGGAGGCAGAGGCGGTGACCCGGGGAGTGTCGCGCCTGACCGGCGGCGACAGCCGATCTGCTGTCGCCGCCGGCACAGGCTTTCCTGGGCTGGCCCAGTTCGAGCAAACGCCAGCCGATGGGCCCGGTCAGGCCAGGCTGGGGGCGGCGGCGTACGGAGCGTCCTTCGGGTCGGCACCGAACCGGTTGCTGCCCTGCGTGCCGTCCTTCACGAAGAACACGAGAAGGACGATGAACCCCACGAGAGGCACGAGGCCGATCAACAGCCACCAGCCGGAGCGGTCGGTGTCGTGAAGTCGCCGCACGGAAACGGCCAGGCCCGGCAGCAGCAGGGCCAGGGTGACGATGAGTCCGATGACGCCCGTGGAGCCGGGGTCCGACCCGAGTTTGGTCCCGAGCGCGCCGTCCAGGATTACGGCGACAACGTTGAGAATCATGGTGAAAAGGGCAAACCACCAGTACTCGGATCGGCGGGCTCGACCGCGGAAGCCCACGTACTGGGAGAGGACGGATTTGATGGCATCAACCGGGGACATGGAATCTCCAGCGCAGTGAGAGGTGAGACCTGAAGGTCAATTGCGACGGAGCCAAGCAGACGGACAGCGGTTGATCAATGGCCGTACGGCCCAGCACCCAACGCCATTTGGCCTTGCTGTGGTACGCGGATGGCGCGTCGGCGGCCCGCTGTGGCGATGCCCGCCGGGCGGCGCGGACGAGCACCGGAGTGCCGACCGAGACCGCAACCGAGGCCAGAAACGGAACGCCCGATGCGATCCTCACGGATCGACCGGGCGTTCTCGCACTTCACGAGCGGTGGCGGCGGGATTTGAACCCGCGGAGGGCGTAAACCCTCACACGCTTTCGAGGTCTGCGACGTTCCATCTAACACCGACCGGCGGCGTTCAAGCCGCAGGCTGCGCCCTGTAGGTGTATAGCCCTGAACTGCAGTGGACGACAGAGAACGAGACCACGATTGAGACCACGACTCCGACCAACAGCCTCGGGGGCACATTGCCTCGCTCCCCCGCAAGCTCGACCTAAACCCGCGTGCTGCTCGGAACCTGCGTGACCAGCGGGTGATTGACTGATCAGGTCATCATTGATGGATGAGTCGGCGGCGGCGAGGCTTCTGGATCACGGCTTGGGGCGCCGGCGTGATCACAATGGTCGCCATGCTGGCCGCTGTTGGCGTGCGGCTGGGCTGGTGGCAGGCGTTGGCGGGGGATCCGGCGGACGACCCATGGGGTTGGGTGGAGCGAGTCGGCTGGATCACCGGTGTGTTGGGATTTCCCGTCACTATCTTCTTCGGTGTGCTTGCGCTACGGCAAGCTGCCGCCGTGGTTCCCGTCACCGTTGCCCAGCGACGACGGTGGCGTCTCATTCCAGTGAACGAGTGTCAGCCAGAGCAGCTCGGTGTCCACCGTGCCCCCGCCGTAGGGCAGCAGGCGGGCCAAGGCATGGGGCTGCCGTCCTATGTGCTGCGCGATCACGACCGAAGGCTACGGGAGAGGCTCCGGTCGGCGGCGACCAGCGGTGGCCTGCTGGTCGTGGTGGGCGGGTCGTCAACCGGCAAGTCGAGAAGCCTCTACGAAGCCGTACGAAATGTTTGCGAAGGCTGGCAACTGCTGCTCGTCGACGATGTTGAGGCGCTGCGTCAGGCGACCGACGAACTGCCCGGCCGTACGGTTGTATGGCTGGACGACACTCCATCGGTGCGCTACCTGGCACATGGCGGCCTAACCCGGACCGACGTACTTGCCCTGATCAACCGGGAACGCGTAGCCGGGCCGGTGGTAGTCGTCGACATGCTTTGGCCGGGCCCTTACCAGCAGCTGACCGCGGTACCGCAGGCCTCCAGCAACCCTGACAGCCGGGTCAGCGATCCGTGGCGCGACGCTCGGGAGGTGCTGGCCCTAGGCGGCGAGCCAGACTTCGATTCGATCGTGAGGGTGCCGGAGCAATTCAGCCAGCGGGAGCGCGACCGGGTAGCTGACACGGCGACCGCTACCGCAGATCGGCGGCTGGTCCGGGCGCTGGCGGACATCCGCTATGGGGTAACGCAACACTTGGCCGGTGTTCCACACCTCGTGAACCACTGGGAAAATTCGACCGGCGTTGAACCCTACGGCGCGGCGATACTCACGGCCGCTATCGACATCCGCCGCCTCGGCGTGCGTGCCCCTCTGGGCGTGGAATTACTCACCGCCGTCGCCCCGATCTACCTCACCGATACGCAGCTCGCTCAGGCCACCAGCGACTGGTTCGATGTCGGCTTGGCCTACGCCACGCAGCGCCTGCCCGGGGATGTCCAGGCCCTTTATCCGGTACCAGGCCCCAAGATCGGCACCGTGCAAGGGTACGAGGTCGCGGATTATCTCCAACAGCACGGTGCCAAACGTCGCTACTTCGAGGTCCTTCCCGAGCCGCTATGGGACGCGCTGTCTCCGTACATCACCGATGTCGACGACTTGCTACAACTCGCGGGTAAGGCCCGGGAGCTCGACATGTACGACCAATCGATCGTCTGGTACCGCCGAGCCTACCCGCACGTGATGGCTCGCTTTCACCTACAACAACTGCTCGTCGAGCAGGGGCGAGTCGATGAACTGCGAAGGCTGGTGGCTGATGGCGACGACAACGCCAGGCATTGGTTGGCTAATCTGCTGATCGAGCAGGGGCAAGTAGACGAGGCGATCGAAGAGCTACGGCAACTCGTCAACGCAAACGATCCCTTCGCCAGACCAACCCTGATCAAGCTGCTCGTCGAGACAGGGCGTGTAGACGAAGCCATCGCAGTGGAACGTACAGCCGCGGCCACCCGAGCAGATTATGACAACTCCCGGCTGGTAAGTCTATTGATCGGCCAAGGGCGCGCGGACGAAGCGATCCGAGAGTTGCGTGGCGCCGTCACCGCCGGCGCCCACTTCGCTCGTGAGCGGCTCGCTTACGTCCTAATCGAGCTGGGGAGGGTCGAAGAGGGAATCGAAGAAATGCGCATTGCCGCTAGCATCAGCCGCGACTCGTGGCCCCGGCTCCTCGACCTGCTGGAAGAATATGGGCGGATAGACGAGTTGTTCATGGAGCTTCGCCGAAAGGATACATACGCCGCACATTGGCGACTCCTCAGGTTGTTGGTCCAGCAAGGGCGCATCGATGAGTTGCGAGAACTGGCCTTCAGGGGTGACAGCAGCGCCATTCATCGGCTTGCGAATTTCCTACGGGAGCAGGGACAGGTAGCTGAGTTGCGAGAACTCGCGGCCATCCACCCAGCCGCAAAGCATCAACTCGCTCAACTGCTCGCGTCTCAGAACAAAGTGGACGAGGCGATCGCGGAACTACGGGATCTTTCAGAAGCCGGAGAGAACTCCGCCAGGACCTACCTAATCAAATTGCTCGCCGAGCGCGAGCGGGTAGACGAGCTACGGGAGCTTGTGATGGACGGTGACGACCGGGCCGCGCGTCAACTCATTACCGTGCTGTGCCGGCAGGGACGGGTACGAGAGGCAGTCATTCACGCGCGGAAAATGATGGCCGCCGGTGATTTGCTCGCAGTATCGCGAGTGGCGGACCTGGTGGCGGAGCAGGAGCGCATTGATGTGCTGTGGGAACTTGCTGACGCCGGTGAACACCGCGCCAAGTACTGGCGGGCAGAGCTTCTCGCAAAGCAGGAACGAGCCGAGGAACTGCAGGAGTTGGCAACTACTGGAGACCGGCAGGCCAGGAATTGTCTAGCAAAATTATTAAGAGATCAAGGGCGACTCAGCGAGCTGCGCGCACTAGCCTCCGACGATGACGACTACAGCCGCCGGCAACTAGTTGACCTATTAGCGGAACAGGGCAATACCGAAGAGCTTCGGAAAATCGCTATTGATGGCGACACGCGGCACCGGCTCGTTACCGTGCTGGTTCAGCAAGGCAAGGTAAACGAGGCGGTCGCGGAATTGCGGAGGATTGCCGCCGCCGACCCGTACGCCAGCCTGCGTCTCGCCAATCTGTTGGTGGAGCAGGGGCGAGTCGATGAGGCCATTGAGGAGTTGCGGGAGAGCACAGCAGCGGGCCACGACACCGCAAGGCTTCGACTGATCGAGTTGTTGGAACAGCACGGGCGAATCGACGATCTGCGGGATATGGCCGCCGTGGGCGACCACGACGCCAAGGACCGGCTATCCGGCGTCTCCGACAGGTGAGAAAATCGCACGATTGAGCTCCATGTTCCGAAGTAGAACGGGCGGGCACCGTGAAGTCCGACCTTCAGTCTTTCTTTGGCCCGAACCTTGCGACTGCCGCCGACGTCTCGCTTACAAGCTCTGTGCATCGCGTCCGCAGACGTCCGGCAACGGCTGCTAGCTCGGAGTCTCATCCACGTGTGCCCTCGTCGGTGTGCCGCCGTTCGGCGCGGTTGCTGTCAGCGTTGCTGTCGACAGCCAGATGGTGGCCCCGCCTCACTTGTGCAGCAGCGTCATGGCGACCACAGTGGAGGGGTCTAGTTCGTCGTGACGTTCGTCGGCCAAGATGCGCGAGAGCCCCAACTGCTCCCCGCTGCTCGTCTGGAGCACGTACACGTTCACCGCAGCGTCCGGGCTCCGCTCGCCTCTCTCTGCTTCAACCTGCCGAAGGACAGCCCACGACACCGGCACGGCCACGATCCCGGCAACCGCCGCGCCGCCGTCTGCCCGTCGTGCGCGCAGACCTACCAGCGCGACGCCTTCAACTCCTGCGCGCCGGCCTCGTCGGCGGCAAGGGCGTCCCCGAATCGGTCGCGCAGCATCCAGCGGTGTTCCCGACGTTCACCGCCCCGTCGTTCGGGCCGGTTCACGCCCGGGTGGTCAAGCGGCACACCTGCGGCAACCGCCGCCGCTGCGACTGCCGCGCCGAACCGTGCCACGCCCGCCGCGACGTCGGCCTCTGCGAGCACGGCCGGCCCGCCGTCTGCTGGGCGCGGCATGAAGCCGGGGACGCGGTGCTTGGTAGGCCGTTGTGCCTGGACTGCTACGACCACGACCACCAAGTCGTCTGGAACCTGTTCTCCGGGGAGCTGTGGCACCGCACCAAGCAAGCCGCGGAACGCTACCTGGCCAAGCTCGCCCGTCGACGCGGTATCCCCCGCGTCGAGGTCGCCACCGCCTCCGGACGCATCCGCAAGGTCCCGCCCGTGCGGCTCTCACCCGGGAAGGTCGCCGAACTGCAGGCACGGGGAGCGGTGCACTTCCATGCCATCGCCCGTCTCGACGGTGTCGACGGCCAGGACCCCGACGCGATCGTCCCCCCGCCGGCCGGGTTCACCGTTGACGACCTCGTCGACGCGTTCCGCCACGCCGCCGCCCAGGTCGCGTTCCACACCCCGCCGCACCCGGACCGGCCTGAGGGCTGGCTCATCGCCTGGGGCGAGCAGCTCGACATCCGACCCATCACCACTGGCCTCGACGGGGACGTCACCGACGGCATGGCCGCCGGATACCTTGCCAAGTACGCCACCAAGAGCACCGAGGCCACCGGGCACACCAGCACCCGCCTGACCGCCGACACGATCGGCGACTACGCCGACCCCGACGGCGACCACACCGCCCGCCTCATCGACGCCTGCTGGCGCATCGGCCGACCCACCAGCACACCCCTACCCCTGGCCGAGCGGCCCCGCGACCCACGCCCCCGACCGGGCTTCGTCGAGCGCTGGGAGTGTCCCGACTGCGGCACCCACACCCGCTACGCCGCCTGCCCCACCTGCACCGCCGCGCGTCAAGCCGCCCTTGACGCCGAACCGGCCAGCAGACCCGAACCCGGCTCCTACGCCCGGCTACGACGGTGGGCACACATGCTCGGCTACGGCGGCCACCTTCTCACCAAGGGCCGCCGCTACTCGGTGACGTTCCAACTCCTGCGGGACACCCGCGTCGCCTACCGACGGCACGAGCACCACCACCAGACCGACGAGCACAACAGCGGGCTTCGCGCTGTCGACCAGCTCGACGACACCACCACCCTCGTCGTCGGCGCCCTCACCTTCGCCGGCGTCGGCTGGCACACCACCGGAGACGCCCTGCTCGCCAACACCGCCGCCGCCATGGCGCGCGAGCGACGAACCACCGGCCGCGAAGAGCTCGCCCACGAACTCGGCACCACCAGCACAGCCTTGCCCACCGCCGCCTAACCAAACGCCACCGAAAGGAACGCGATGAACCCCGGAGAACTGCTCACCATCGAAGAAGCCGCTCGGCGGCTCGGCATCGGCCGCACCACCATGTACGCCCTCGTCAAAGCCGGCCAAGTGCGCACCGTCACCATCGGTCGCCTCCGCCGCGTACCCACCTTCTGCCTCGACGAATACGTGCGAGACCTGCTCGCCGAACCGACGCCCCTCAATCCCGCCGCTTGACGAAAGGAGCCCGGCGATGGGACGCAAGCCGAACGGCGCATCCAGCATCTATCTCGGCGCCGATGGTTCCTGGCACGGTCGGGTAACCGTCGGCGTGAAGGACGACGGCAAGCCGGACCGCCGGCACGTCCGAGGGAGGACGGGGGCTGCGGTCATCAAGGAGGTCCGGCTCCTGGAACGGGAGCGGGAGAGCGGCACAATTCGCAAGGCCGGCCAGCGCTGGACGGTGCAGACCTGGCTAACTCACTGGGTGGAAAATATCGCCGCCCCAGCCGTGCGAGAGAACACCATCGCCGGCTACCGGGTCGCCGTCTACCGACATCTCATTCCGGGCCTCGGGGCCCACCGGCTTGAGCGTTTGGAGCCTGAGCACCTCGAACGCTTCTACCGACGAATGCAGCAGAATGGCAGCGCTCCTGCGACGGCTCACCAAGCCCACCGCACCATCCGTACAGCGCTCAACGAGGCGGTACGTCGGGGGCACCTGGCGAAGAACCCTGCCGCCCTTGCCAAGGCACCACGCCTGCCCGAGAGCGAAATTGAGCCGTACACCGTCGACGAAGTGCAGCGGCTCCTGGCCGTCACCCAGGCCGCCGCAACAGCGCGCGGTGGGCGGTCGCGCTCGCCCTCGGCCTGCGCCAAGGGGAGGCGCTCGGCCTGCGCTGGTCGGATGTCGACCTGGACGCCGGGACGCTGACGGTGCGGCGCGGCCGGCAACGGCCGCGGTGGGAGCACGGGTGCCGCTCGCCGTGCGGCCGAAAGCACGGCGGGCACTGTCCCGACCGCCGTCAGGTGCGGGCCGACACCGCCGACACCAAGTCTCGGGCCGGCCGGCGCAGCATCGGGCTCCCTGACGAGCTGGTGGCGCTGCTCCGCAAGCACCGCGACGAGCAGGACCAGGAGCGCGCCACCGCCGCCCAACTCTAGGAGGGAGGTGACTGGCTGTTCGCCACGCCGACCGGCGGCCCGGTCAACCCGCGCACCGACTACGACGAATGGAAGCGACTGCTCAAGCTGGCTGGGCTACGGGACGGCCGATTGCATGACGCCCGGCACACCGCCGCAACCGTGCTGCTGATCCTCGGCGTAGCCGAGCGGGCGGTGATGGGAATCATGGGCTGGTCGAACTCAGCGATGGCGGCCCGGTACCAACACCTCACCGCCCAGGTGCGCCGGGACATCGCGCAGCGCGTCGGAGGGCTGCTCTGGGACAGCCCGACAGAGGACCCGAAATCGCGCTCTTGAGCCGCAACTGAGACCACAAGCGAGAATGCCCGGTCGATCCTCGAGGATCGACCGGGCATTCTCGCTTGTCACGAGCGGTGGCGGCGGGATTTGAACCCGCGGAGGGCGTGAACCCTCACACGCTTTCGAGGCGTGCTCCTTAGGCCACTCGGACACACCACCGCCGAGTAGGGTACAGGACCCCCGGTTCGGACGCCGAACCGGTATGCCGCCGGGTGGCCTGGCAGGATCCTTGCCATGAGTACGCACATCGGCGCGAAGCCGGGAGAGATCGCCGAACGGGTCCTGATGCCGGGTGACCCGCTGCGGGCCAAGTGGATCGCGGAGACCTACCTCGAGGGCGCCCGGTGCTACTCGACGGTCCGCGGGATGCTCGGCTTCACCGGCCGCTGGAACGGCGTGGACGTGTCTGTCCAGGGCTCCGGCATGGGCATGCCGTCCGCCTCGATCTACGCGCACGAGCTGGTGAACGAGTACGGCGTGAAGGCGCTGATCCGGGTCGGCTCCTGCGGCGCGCTCACGGAGGACCTGCGGCTGCGCGACGTGGTGGCGGCGATCGGCTCCTCCACCGACTCGAACATGAACCGGATGCGCTTCGACGGCCTGATCGACTACGCCCCGGTCGCCGACTTCGGGCTGCTGCGTACCTCGGTGGAGGTGGCCGAGCGGCGCGGCATCACCATGCGGGTCGGCCCGATCCTCGCGGCGGACGCCTTCTACACGGACCGGCCGGACCTGTACGACACGCTCGCCGACTACGGCGTCCTCGCGGTCGAGATGGAGTCGGCCGCCTTGTACACGATCGCCGCCCGGTTCAAGGCACGCGCGCTGACCATCCTGACCGTCAGCGACCACATCCGCACCGGCGAGAAGACCACGTCGCAGGAGCGGGAGCAGACGTTCAGCCAGATGGTGGAGATCGCCCTCGACACCATCACCGCCTGACATCCGCACCGCCTCGTCGCCCCGTCGTCCGGTCCGGTCGGCGGGGCGGCCCGCGTTCGCGAACCGGTGACGGGCATCACGCAGAAGAACAGCACGACCGGTCGTGCTAATTGCGTACGCTGCCCTCATGACTGTCGACGGCCGCCTCGCCCGCGGCGAACGCACCCGCACCGCGGTGCTGGACACCGCGGTGGTGCTCGCCACCGAGGCCGGCCTGCACGGCCTGTCCCTCGGGCAGCTCGCCGACGCGCTGGGCGTCAGCAAGTCCGGCCTCTTCGCGCACTGGCGGTCGAAGGAGGCCCTCCAGCTCGCGACCGTCGACCGGGCCGTCGAGCAGTGGCAGCAGCGCATCGTGGCGCCGGCCCTGGCGGCACCCCCGGGCGTACGCCGGCTGTGGGCCCTGCACGACGCCCGGATCGCCTTCTACGAGACCGGGACGCTTCCCGGCGGCTGCTTCTTCGCAAGCACCGAGTTCGAGTACAACGCCCGCCCCGGCCCGGTCCGGGACCGGCTCGCCGAGGTCTTCGCCCGCTGGACCAGCTTCCTGGAGCGGCTGGTCCGCGAGGCGGTCGACGCCGGTGAACTCCCCACCGGCACCGACGTCGCGCGGCTGGCGTACGAGGTCGACGCCCTGGGGATCGCCGCCGCCGTCCGCTCCCGGCTGCTCGACCCGGAGACCACCTACGCACACGCACGGCACGCCGTGCTGACCCGGCTCCGGGCGCTCTGCCCGGACCCGGCCCTGCTACCGGAAGGCCAGACATGAGCCACGCCCTCGCCGACCCGCCCGCCGTCGACTTCGGCCACGTCGAGCACGTCACCGTGCACTTCGACGACCTCGACGCCCTGGGGATCCTGCACAACGCCCGGTACGCGGTGCTGCTGGAGCGCGCGCTGACCGCGTACTGGTCTGAGCGGGGGGTCGCCTTCCGGGCCGGAAACGTCGCCCCGGACGCCTTCCACGCGGTCCGCGAGTTCAACATCACCTACCGGGCGCCGATCACCGGCACCGGCCCGGTCGCCGTCCACTTCTGGCTCGACCGGTTCGGCACGAGCAGCGGCGAGTACGCCTTCCGGTTCCGCTCGGTCGACGGCGCGACGGTGTACGCCGAGGGTCGCCGGGCCATCGTGCGACTCGACCCGGCGACCATGCGCCCGGCTCCGTGGACGGACACCGCGCGGGCGGTCGCGGCCGCCCTGCTGCGCCCCGCGACCTGAACACACCTGTTAAGAGGGGGCCCCGCTACTACCGGAGGCGTTAATAAGGGGCCCTTCCTTACCGGAAGAAGGCGCGCAGGACGGCGGCGGTTTCGGCTTCTAGGACGCCGGCGTAGACCTCCGGACGGTGGTTGAGGCGGCGGTCGCGCAGCACGTCCCAGAGTGAGCCGGCCGCGCCGGTCTTCGGCTCCCAGGCACCGAAGACGACGGTCGAGACGCGGGCCAGCACCAGCGCGCCGGCGCACATCGTGCAGGGTTCGAGCGTGACCACCAGGGTGCAGCCGTCGAGCCGCCAGCCGCCCAGCCGGCCGGCGGCCCGGCGCAACGCCAGCACCTCGGCGTGCGCGGTCGGGTCGCCGGTCAGCTCCCGCTCGTTGCGGCCGGTCGCCAGCTCGATCCCGTCCGGGCCGTAGAGCACCGCGCCGACCGGTATGTCGTCGGGGGCGGCGGCCCTGGTGTCCGCGCCGGTCACGGCGATCTCCAGCGCCCGGCGCATCCACAGCTCATGGCGTTGCCGGCGACCCGCGCCGTCCGGGTCGGCCAGCCCCTCGCCCGCGCCGGGGCCGATCCGACCGGCGCGGCCGGGCGTCGGTTGCCCGGGCCGGACCGTCCCCAGTGCCGGATCGGTGGCGTCGGCCGGCTCACCGCCGTGCGGGAGCAGCGGCTCCCCCGCCGGGCCGTGCGGGAGCGGCGCGCCGCCGGCCGCCCCTGGACCGGTCGGCTCAGACCTCACGCAGTTCCTCGACCTCGTCGGCGCAGCCCAGCACCGCGCACACCTCGGCGGTGACGTCGGCCGGCAGCATGCCCTCGTGGGTGCAGAGCGCCAGCAGCTTAGGCGCGGGAATGCCCAGGTCGGCGAGGAGGTCCGCGTCGCCGACCGGGTCCGCCTCCGGGTCGACGGCCGGCTGTTCGCTGTCCTCGTCGCCACTGGACGGGCGGGACTCCTCGGTCTCGTCGAGGCCGGTCACCGAGGTCTTCAGGTCACCCACCAGCAGCGCGCCCAGCCGGGACTCCTCGGCGTACGCCGAGTCGGAGCCGAACACCCGCAGATCCTCGCCCTCGTCGAGGCGCAGGATCACCAGGTACGCGTCCTCGGCCTCGACGAACAGCAGCGACAGGTCGGCGTCCGGGTCGGCGTCACGCAACCGATCGGCGACGTCGTCGATGTCGGCGACCCCGCGCAGGTTCACCTCGGCGGCGGTCCAGCCGCTCTCGTCGCGCACCACCGCCGCAGCGAAATACGACACGGTCCCCCCAAACTGCCTCGGCGCCGCAAACCGACCCGTTACGCGTGCACGTTAGCCGGTCGGGTCGGCAGGCGACCGGTCAACGCCCCGAAGGGCCGGCCAATCCTGGGGTGGGTGGGGTCATCCGGCGACGCGTCGCCGGGTGGCGATGAGCTGGCGCAGCCGTTCGCTGCGCAGGCGCTGCGGCCGCTCCCGTTGGCGTACCGTCCGCGCGCCCGCCAACTCGGCGAGGAGTTGGAGGCGGCGGCGGCTGCGCTCAGGGTCCAGCCGCGGAGTGGTCCAGGCCATACCGCCGAGAGTGCGCCAGCCCCGTCGGCAAGTCAAGACGGGCTTCGCTGCGCAGCCGACCCGCGACCGACCGCGATCCCGCCGCGGCCCACCGGCTCACCAGAGGGGCCAGTCGCCGCCGGCCGCCCAGCGGGTCAGCACGACCGCCGCCGCGATGCTCCACCCGCCGCCGGTGACGATGGCGATCCCGGCGCCGACGCCCCGGTCACCGTGCCGGACCAGCAGGAGGGCGACGAGCCACGCGAGGCCGCCGGCCAGGGCCGTCCACCAGACGTACGTCCGGACGTCCGTGCCGAGCAGCCCGAACAGCAGCAGCCAGGCGGCGGCGCCGGCACCGCCGAGGGCGACCCCGGAACCGGAGACGGGGTGCGGTTCGCGGTAGGTGGGCCGTGCGGGCGGACCGGACGGGAAGAGCCCCGACGGGTTGCGCGGGCGGAACCCGCCGTACGGGTCGGTCACGGTCGCCTCCCTCCACACACGCCTCTCGTCCCCACCGTACTGGTCTGCCAGGATGTCCGGATGCCCCCGCCGTCGAGCCGCCGCCGCGCGTACCCGGTCCTGCTGCTGATCGTGTCGGTGCTGGCCGGCGGCTGCGCGACGACCCGGCCCGGCGCGGACGTCGGCGCGCCGACCGGCCTGGCCACCGCCGACCAGCCGGCCACGTCGGTGCCGCCGATCGCCGTGCCGCCCGGCGGCCCGTCGGCGACGCCGACCCGCGCCCCGGTCCGGCACGTCTTTCCGGTACGCGCCCGGAAGGTCGCCTACCACCCGACCCACTCGGCCTATCCCGGCACGGACATCTTCGCCGACTGCGGCGAGCCGGTCGTGGCGGTGACCGACGGGACGGTGCTGGAGGTCAGCCGGGTGGACCGGTTCGACCGGCGTGGCCCGCGCGGTCCCTACAACGGCGGCCTGTCGGTCTCGGTGCTGGGCGACGACGGTGTGCGGTACTACGGCTCCCACCTGACGGAGGTGGCCGCGGGCATCGACCCCGGGGTACGTGTCCGGGCCGGCCAGCGGCTCGGCACGGTGGGCCGCACCGGCAACGCGAACAACGTGTGCCACCTGCATTTCGGCATCTCGCCGCCGTGCCCGGGACAGGACGGCTGGTGGATCCGGCGTGGCGTGGTGTGGCCGGCGCCGTACCTGGACGCGTGGCGGCGGGGCGTCGACCGGTCGCCCGCGGCGGAGGTGGCCGCCTGGCACCGCCGGCACGGCTGCCCGAAGGCGCCCGCCGCTCGCTAGGCGGGGGCGCACCGGGAGCGGGAGCACCATCCCGGATTTGTCGTCATCAGTGCGCAACGAGGCAGAAACATTGACGTGCCTTGAGGCGTTGGGTTAGCGTCGCCGGCCAAGAGAGCGCTCTCACGAGCAACTTTCCTGACAATTCGACTAGCGCCGAGCCGAACCGCTCGTGCGATGGGAGGCACCGTGCCACCTCCTGCGCCACACCGCGCCCTCGCGGTCACCGCCGCCCTGGCCCTCGTCCTGGGCGGTCTCGCGGTCGTCGCCACCGCCCCCGCCCACGCTGCCGCCGTCGGTGCCGGCAGCTACACCACCGAACGCGTCGGCCCGCTCCCCACCGGCTGCGCGGACCTGACCACCAACCCCCGCCGGTTCGTCACCGCCGACGCGCCGGCCGGGCCGGTGCCCACGAACGACTGGTGGTCGTCACTGCTGTGGAAGCGGACGAACTGCTCGTACAGCGAGCCGCTGCACGCCCATCCGCTGTCGTTCCAGACCTTCGGCGACGGCCTCGGCTTCTCCGCCACCTCCACACCGACCATCACCGGCACCGCGACCGGCGTCGGTGAATACAAGTTCGGCTACGTCGAGGACATCCGGGTCGGCGTGGGCGCACTCGGGGCACCGGTCGTCACGGTCGACGACTGGACCGACTGGACGGTCACCCCGTACTGGGCCGACGGGGCGCGGACCCTGCGCGCCACCATCGGCCACGGCCTGCCCTTCGCGTACTTCCAGGCCACCGGAGGTGACGCGCACATCAACCCGACCGGCGGCGCCGCCACGGTCTGGTCGAACAACGGCCCGACCATCGGCTTCAGCGTCCGCGGCCACGACTACGTCGCGTACGCCCCGAGCGGCGCCGGCTGGACCGTGACCGGCGGGCGCATCACCTCGAACCTCGCCGGGAAGGGCTACTTCTCCGTCGCCCTGCTGCCCACCACGCCGGCCACCCCGGCGGCCGAACGCGTCGAGCTGGCCACCACCTACGGCCGGTACGCGCACGCCCACGTCACCGGCACCCGCGTGTCGTACGCGTACGAGCCGACGACCAGCACCGTCACCACCACGTACGCGTTCACCACCACCGCCCGGGAGGGCACGGCCGACGACACCGTGGTCAGCCTCTACCCGCACCAGTGGAAGGTGCTCACCGGCGCCACCCCGATCCCGCCGACCTATCCCTCCGCTCGCGGCCGGATGAAGGTGCTCACCGGTGTCGACCAGTTCCGCACCTCGATGCGGTTCCACGGGGTGCTGCCCGAGGTGCCGGCGGTCGCCACCGGCTCCGGATCCGACCTGGCGACCCTGCGCGACCACCTCGCGGCGGTCCGGGGCAACCCGATGGACCAGCGCGGCACCGACACCTACTGGACCGGAAAGGGACTCGGCCGGGCCGCCCGGATCGCCGAGATCGCCGACCAGGTCGGCGACACCGAGACCCGTACGGCGGCGCTGAACGCCATCCGTTCGACGCTCAACGACTGGCTCACCGCGTCGCCCGGCGAGACCGCGCGGCTGTTCCACTACGACCGCAACTGGGGCACGCTGATCGGCTACCCGGCCTCGTACGGGTCCGACCAGGAGCTCAACGACCACCACTTCCACTACGGCTACTTCGTCGCCGCCGCCGCGACCCTGGCCAAGTTCGACCCGCACTGGGCCCGCGACGACCAGTACGGCGGCATGATCGACCTGCTGATCCGCGACGCCAACAACTACGACCGCTCCGACCAGCGCTTCCCGTACCTGCGCGACTTCGACATCTACGCCGGCCACGACTGGGCCGCCGGGCACGGTTCCTTCTTCTCCGGCAACAACCAGGAGTCCTCGTCCGAGGGGATGAACTTCGCCAACGCCCTGATCCAGTGGGGCCAGGCCACCGGTGACACGGCGGTCCGGGACGCCGGCGTCTTCCTCCACACCACCCAGGCGGCGGCGATCCACGAGTACTGGTTCGACGTCGCCGACCAGAACTACCCGGCCGGCTTCGGGCACTCGACGGTCGGCATGGTCTGGGGCGACGGGGGCGCGTACGCGACCTGGTTCAGCGCCGAGCCGGAGATGATCCAGGGCATCAACATGCTGCCGGTGACCGGCGGCCACCTGTACCTGGGCCACCACCCGGCCTACAACGTGACCAACTACCAGGAGCTGGTCCGCAACAACGGCGGCGAACCCACCGTCTGGTCGGACATCCTGTGGCAGTTCCTGGCCCTCGGCGACCCCGACGCGGCGTTGGCGAAGCTGCGCGCCAACCCCGGGTACACCCCGGAGGAGGGCGAGAGCCGGGCACACACCTTCCACTGGATCCGCAACCTGGCCGCGCTGGGGCAGGTCGACACCCGGGTCACCGCGAACCACCCCCTCACGGCGGTCTTCGTCAAGAACGGAGCCCGCACGTACGTCGCCAGCAACATCACCGCGGACCCGCTGACCGTGACGTTCTCCGACGGGACACGGCTGGACGTACCGGCGGGCCGGACGGCCACCTCCGGGGCGCACACCTGGAGCGGCGGCAGCGCCAACGGCGGCGCCGACCCGACCCCCACCCCGACGCCGACCGGCACGCCGAGCCCGACACCGACCGGCACACCGAGCCCGACGCCGACCGTGCCGCCCACCGGCACGCCGAGCCCGACCACTCCGCCGCCGGATGACTCGCCGACGAGGTACCTGCTGCCCGGCGGAGGCCTCGGCGCCGCGGGCGGCGCCGCGACCGCCACGGTGAGCGGCGCCAACGGCAACCACGACGGCACCCCGCACAACCCGCTGGTGTTCACCGCGACCGGGCTGGGCCTGACCCACACCGGTGGGCCGACCACCTTCGACCTGTTCCTCGACGCGAATCAGGCGGTCGGCAACGGGGTGCAGGCGAGGATCTCGTACGACCTGACCGGGGACGGCAGCTGGGAGCGGGTCGAGACGTACCGCTACTTCGCCACCGACCCGATCCCCGGCTGGGAGCACTACACCCAGAACCAGGGCCTGCTCGCCGGCACCGGCGCCCTGGGCGACCTGTCCGGCGGGACGGTGCGGGTGGAGGTCTGGTCCGCCATCGGCGTCAACCCGACCACGCTGGGCGTCGGCGACCGCTCGGTCGTGCGCCTCCCGTACTCCTGACCGCACCCCCGGCCCCGCGGCCGCCGGTCGTCCGCCGACCGGCGGCCGCGCCATCGCGTAGGTTGCTGGGCATGACCGCCCGGGACCCGATCGCCGACCTGCGCCGGATCGCCTTTCTGCTGGAGCGGGCCAACGAGGCCACCTACCGCGTCCGGGCCTTCCGCTCGGCCGCGAACGCCCTGGCCGCGTTGCCGTCCGCCGAGGTCGCCGAGCGGGCGCGGACCGGCAAGCTGACCGAGCTGTCCGGGGTCGGCGACGTCACGGCCCGCTGCGTCGCCGAGTCACTGGCCGGCGAGGAGCCGGTCTACCTGCGCCGGCTGGTGGCGACCGAGGGATCCGACCTGGATGCGGAGGCCACCGCCCTGCGTACGGCCCTGCTCGGCGACTGTCACACCCACTCCGACTGGTCCGACGGTGGCTCACCGATCGAGGAGATGGCGCTCGCGGCGGTCGAGCTGGGCCACGAGTACGTGGTGCTGACCGACCACTCGCCGCGGCTGAAGGTCGCGCGCGGGCTTACCGCCGACCGGCTGCGCCGCCAGCTGGACCACGTGGCGAAGCTGAACGAGGCGCTGCCCGAGGGTTTCCGGATCCTCACCGGCATCGAGGTCGACATCCTGGCCGACGGCTCGCTCGACCAGGACGAGGAGCTGCTCGCCCGCCTGGACGTGGTGGTGGGCTCGGTGCACAGCGGCCTGAACGACGAGCGCGGGAAGATGACCCGCCGGATGCTCGCCGCGATCGCGAACCCGCACCTGGACATCCTGGGCCACTGCACCGGCCGGATGGTGTCGTCCCGCCCGGAGGGCGTGAAGGGGCCGGGCGACCGGGCGCACCGGCCGCGTACGCGTAAGGAGAGCGAGTTCGACGCGGAGGCCGTCTTCGCGGCCTGCGCCGAGCGGGGCGTGGCCGTCGAGATCAACTCGCGGCCGGAGCGGCAGGACCCGCCGAAGCGGCTGATCCGGCGGGCGCTCGAAGCCGGCTGCCTCTTCGCGATCAACACCGACGCGCACGCCCCCGGTCAGCTCGACTGGCAGCGCTTCGGCTGCGAACGCGCCGCGCGCTGCGGCGTCCCGGCCGATCGCGTGGTCAACACGTGGCCGGCGGAGCGGCTCGTGGCCTGGGCCGCGAGCCGCTCCTGACACCGGCCGCACCTGTTAACAGGGGACCCTTCCGCTACCGGCGGCGTTAATAGGGGGCCCTTCCTTGCACGACGGGCTCGGCGGCGGGGACCGCGGGCGTGCCGACGGCCACGGTGGGCGAGGTGCGGCGGCGGCCGACCAGGCCCTGGGTGACCGCGACGCCGAGCAGCACCACCAGCGCGCCGACCGGCTGGTGCCAGGTCAGTCGCTCGTTCAGCGCGAGCGCGCCGATCACCACCGCGAACACCGGGATCAGGTACGTCACCGTGGAGGCGGTGCTCGCGCCGGCCACCCGGATGTTGCGCATGTTGATCACGAAGGCCAGCCCGGTGCCCAGCGCGCCGAGCGCGAGCACACTGGCCAGGACCTCGCCGGAGAGGGCGGTCGGCAGCGGCGGAGCGCCCACCACGAGCGGCGTGACGACCGCGAGCTGCGCCACCGCCATCAGCAGCTGCGCGGCGGAGAGCGACAGGCCGGAGTACGAGCTGCCGGCCACGAACTTCTTCTGGTACGGGATGCTCACGCCGTAGCAGGCCGCCGCGCCGAAGCACATCAGCTGGCCGGTGAAGTGGGCTCCGCCGACGCCCTTCCAGACCCCGAGCACGACAAGCACACCGGCGAAGCCCAGACCGAGCCCGACGGCCCGGCGGACGGTCAGCCGCTCGGTGCGGAAGACCAGCACCGCCATCGGCAGCACGATCAACGGTGTGGTGGCGTTCCAGATGCCCGCGAGCATCGACTCCACCCGCTGTTCGCCGTAGCCGAAGAGGGTGAACGGCACCGCCACGCCGAGCGCCCCGATCACGAACAGGTGGGCCCAGACGCGGGGCTCGCGGGGCAGCCGGTCGCGCAGCACGGCGAGCACGACCAGCAGCGTCACCGCGCCGGCCGCGACCCGGTAGAGAGTGAGCTGCAGCGGGTGGAGCTCACGGATCCCGACCTTGATGAACAGGAAGCTGGAGCCCCAGATCGCGGCCAGCGCGACGAACCCGGGCAGCCAGCTCCGAAGAGCCGCCCGGTCAGGAGTGATATCGGCGGTCACCCCTGACACTCTGCCGCAGGCGTACGACCGAAGTCGCGCGCTTTCCGGACGTCGTGTCGACCGTCACGGAGACCGTGGCCCGATGGCCGGCCGGCCGTCCCGAACCGCCGCGCCGGACACCGCAAACCGTGTCGACAACCAGGCCCGGTGGTCGCGTAGGGTCGCAGCGTGGGACGAATCGACGACATCGCCAACCGGTACGTGGCGGACTGGGCCGCGCTGAGCCCGACCGGTGCCACCTACGTCGGTATCGCGGGCTACGACGACCAGCTCGACGACCTCTCGCCGGACGGGTACGCGGCCCACGCCGACCTGACCCGGCGGACCCTCGCCGACCTCGATGTCACCGAGCCGGAGACGGAGGCGGAGCGCACGGCCAAGGAGGCCATGCAGGAGCGGCTCGGCCTCGACCTCGCCCGGTACGAGGCGGGAGAGGTGGGCCGGGGGGTCAGCGTCATCACCAGCGGCCTGCACGACCTGCGGTCCGTCTTCGACCTGATGCCGACCGAGGGCGAGGACGCCCGGGCCAACATCGCGGCCCGCCTCAACAAGTTCGCCGGCGCTCTTGAGGACTACAAGACCACGCTGCGCGCGACGGCGGAGGCCGGCCAGGTCAGCTCGCGGGCGCAGCTCCTGGAGGTCGCCAAGCAGTGCGACATCTGGGTGGACCCCGACGGGGACAACTTCTTCCACGGCCTGGTCGAGCGGCTGGCCGAGGAGGGCGTCCTGGGTGCCGAGCTGCGCCGCGGTGCCGCCGCCGCCACCGCGGCGACCGCCGAGTTCGGCCAGTTCCTCCGCACCGAGATGGTCCCGCTGGGCAGCGAGAAGCAGGCCGCCGGGCGGGAGCGTTACGAGCTGGCGTCGCAGTACTTCCTCGGTGCCCGGGTCGACCTCGACGAGACGTACGCGTGGGGGTTCGAGGAGCTGGCCCGGCTCGAGGCGGACATGCGGGCGGTGGCCGCGCGGATCGTCGGCCCCGGTGCGAGCATCGACGAGGCGGTGGCGGCCCTCGACGCCGACCCGGCCCGCACCATCCAGGGCAAGGAGGCGTTCCGCGACTGGATGCAGGCGCTCGCCGACAAGGCGATGAGCGAACTGCACGGCACCCACTTCGACATCCCGGAGCAGGTCCGCCGGATCGAGTGCTGCCTGGCCCCGACCAGCGACGGGTCGATCTACTACACCGGCCCGAGTGAGGACTTCTCCCGCCCCGGCCGGATGTGGTGGGCGGTGCCGCAGGGCGTCACCGACTTCTCCACCTGGCGCGAGGTCACCACCGTCTACCACGAGGGCGTGCCGGGCCACCACCTGCAGGTTGCCCAGACGGCGGTCCGCGCCGAGACGCTGAACCGCTGGCAGCGGTTGCTCTGCTGGGTCTCCGGCCACGGCGAGGGCTGGGCCCTGTACGCCGAGCGGCTGATGGACGAGCTGGGCTACCTGGAGGACGCGGGCGACAAGCTGGGAATGCTCGACGGGCAGGCTTTCCGGGCCGCCCGGGTGATCGTCGACATCGGTATGCACCTGGAGCTGGAGATCCCGGCGGACAACCCGTTCGGCTTCCACCCGGGCGAGCGTTGGACGCCGGAGCTCGGCTGGGAGTTCATGCGCGCGCACTGCCGCGTGCCGGACGAGAACCTGCGCTTCGAGCTGAACCGCTACCTCGGCTGGCCGGGCCAGGCGCCGTCCTACAAGGTCGGCGAGCGCATCTGGCTGCAGGCGCGGGAGGACGCGATGGCCCGCAAGGGCGCCGACTTCGACCTCAAGGAGTTCCACCGGCAGGCGCTCGATTTGGGCGCGCTCGGGCTGGACCCGCTGCGCCGGGCGCTCGCCCGACTCTAGGGCCGGTTCGCGAGGTGCGGGGCCGGTGGGACTGCCGGCCCCGCACCCGCTGGTGGTGGAGGAGTCAGGTCAAGGTCAGCCGCAGCCGCGGCTTCGCGGTCAACGTGTCGCTGGTGACGAACGCCAGGTCCATCTCCGGGTCGGTGAAGGAGATCGGAATCGGGGACGTGATCGGCAGACCGTCCGGGAAGGGCAGGTCCGGCGTCAGGGTCAGCCTGATGCCGAGCAGCTTGCCGCTGAAGCGGGTCGCGTAGAAGTCCACGTTGCCCCGCACGGTCAGCTGGCCGGTGGCGAAGCTCATGGTCCGACCGGCCGGGCCCGGTACGCGCAGCAGGAAGTCGTCGGTGACGGCGCGCGCCATGCTGAACTTCAGCGCCTTGAGCGTCCCCACGGCGGTCGGCAGGTCGACGATGCCCTCGAACCGCAGCCCGGTCATCGTCACCTTGGAGCCGGTCAGCTTCGACGGGACCGCGTTCACCCGCGGCTGGCCCGGATCGGCCGCCACCCGGGGCAGCGGCTGGCCGGGCTCGGCCTCGTCGCCGGCGCTCGGCGTCGGCTGGGGGCAGGCACTGGCGGTGGGTCGGGGTTTCGGCGTTCCGGTCGGGGTGGGCCGGGCGGTGGCCGTCGGCGACGCGCTCGGCGAGGCGGCCGGCGCTTCCTCGTCGTCGTCACCGATGCCGAGCAGGTCGCCGATGCCCCCCAGGATGTCCGTGATGATGTTGCCGTCGTCCTCACCCTCGTCGGCGTCCGCGCTCGGGCCGGCGGAGGGGGACGCGGTCGGCCGCGGCGCCGCCGGACGGGTGGGGCTCTTCGACCCGGCGGGTGCCGGCCGGGTCGGGCAGGCGGTGGGCGTCGCCGGGGCGGCCGCCGCCCACCCCGCCGGAACGGCCGCGTGCGCCGGCGCGGGTGCGGCGAGCGCCGCCGCGGCGGAGAGCCCGACCAGACCGAGCAGCACCGCCAGGAGCCGCGGGTCACGCGGACCGGGCGCGGGCGGATCGGCCTCCGGCCGGTGCGGACCGTTCTCGGCCCGCGCCGGCTGGGCCGCGCGGAGCGGCGGCTCCGTCGGGGGGGTCTCCTCGACGAGGGCGAGCCGCGGCCGGTCGGGGCCGGGCTGCGCCGGCGGCACGTACTCCAGGGTGGGCTCCTCCGAACCGGGCAGGTCGGAGGCGGCGGACCCGGGGGTGCGCGGGTCCAGCGTCCAGGCGAACGCCAGGGCGCTGCCGACCACGCCGAGCAGCAGCCCGATGAGGAAGCCGCCGAGGTTCACCCCGATCAGCGAGTAGAGCGCGGTGATCGCGGCCACCACGGCGTAGAAGATCCGCTGTTGCGGGCTGAACCAGATCAGCAGGCCGCAGGTCACCAGGATCGTGGGGATCAGCCAGGAGAGGAAACCGGTCGGTCCCATCTGGAAGGTGAGCCCGCCGAGCGACATCTGGGTGGTCCCGAAGATCTCCAGGCCAGCCAGCACGGTGAGCAGGCCGCCCCAGAACGGGCGGTTCCGCCGCCACCGGCGGAAGCCGCGCCACGTCTCGCGCAGACGGCTGGGCCGGGCGTGCTGCGGTTCGGCGGTTGTCACGTACGCCTCCTGCCGGGTGGGGGGACGGGGGCAGGGAGGGGGCCCGCGGAGCGTGCCCTCCGCGGGCCCCCGCTGGTCAGGTCAGAAACATTCCTTGGCGTCCGCGCCCGCGTTGACCGCGAGCCGGAGGCCGGTCAGGTTGAACGTGCCGGCGTGGGTGGAGCGGGCCACCTGGCGGAGGTTCTTGATGACGACCGTGTCGGACTGCTGACCGAACGCCTTCTCGGCGCCGGTGGCGCCCTTCGGGCCGCCGGTGAGGGTGGACGCGTCCTGACCGATGTTGATGTTCTTGAATTCGGCGTCGCCCTCGAGCGAGTCCATGTCGATGAGCAGTTCGGTGGCGGTGGCCGGCTTGCCGCCGCCACCGGCCTTGATGGTGAGCACCACCGGGGCGCCGGGCACCTTCACGGACTGGCACAGGTTGTACAGCTTCGCGTCCCGGATGCCGGAGACGGCGATCGGGTGCGTCGTGCCGTCCTTCTCCTTGGCGATGCCGCCGTACTGGACGAAGCCCTCGCCGCGCAACTCGGTCGCGGAGACCTTGAAGGTCTGGCCGGAGACGGCGAACGACGCCGCGATCGCGCCGTTGGCCATCCCGAAGACGATCGCACCGGCGACAGCGGTCGCCGGCACCAGAAGTGCGGCGAAGCGCCGCCACCGGGTACGACCCGGGTTGTCGAACCGATCCTGCACGGTGCCCTCCTCGGGGGTGGTTGGCGCGCGGTGGCCGGTCGGCGGGGGTGGGCGGCCCGAACCGGGTCCCGCCCACCTGTTACCGGCGGGTAACGAACGTGTGCCGATGATGGTGCACGGCTGCGGCCCAGGTCACAAGAGGCAAGTTACCTCGGAGTAACAGCGCGTACGCATTTGCGCTCCGGAGCGTCACAGCGGGGATCAAGGGCGAACGCCGACCGGGAAGCGTTACCCCAGCAAGCTGCGGTTTCCGCCCGCCGCGCACCGGTCACGTCGGGTGTCTGGATAGACGGATTACAATCAGGTAACGGCTGTAAAGTAGCGGCGCCGCAACTGACCCTTCCGGCCGGATCGGATCCACCCTTCAGCCGGCGGACGGCGGCACGAACGGCCAGCCCACGACCCGTCCCGATGTCCTACTGTTTGCCGGTGAGCTTGAACGACGTACGCCGCGACTGGACCACGCTCGGCGCCGAGGACCCGCTCTGGGCCGTCCTGGTCCAACCGGGCAAGCGCGGTGGCCGGTGGGACGAGGACGAGTTCCTGGCCACCGGCCGTGCCGACGTCGAGGAGACGGTCGGCTGGCTGGGCGGGCTCGGCCTGCCCACCCGCTGGGAGCGGGCGCTCGACTTCGGGTGCGGTGCCGGCCGGCTGTCCCAGGCGCTCGCCGCCCACGCCACGCAGGTGGTCGGCGTGGACATCGCCCCGTCCATGCTCGAGACCGCACGCCGGCTCGATCGCACCGACGGCCGGATCGAGTTCGTCCTGAACGACGCGCCCGACCTCGGCCGGTTCCCCGACGGCCACTTCGACCTGGTCTACAGCGCGCTGGTGCTGCAGCACCTGCCCCGGCCGGCGGTCGACCGCTACCTGGCCGAGTTCCTCCGCGTGCTCCGTCCGGGCGGCGTCGCCGTGGTGGGGCTGCCCACCGAGCCGGCCCGCACCCTCAAGGGCCTCGTCTGGCGGTTCGCTCCGTTCCGGCTGATCAGCTGGGCGCAGCGCCGCGTGCTGGGCTACCCGGCCCCGATGCGGATGACGCCGGTCCCGCACGCCGACATGGTGCGGTTGCTGGCCACGCACGGCGGGGAGATCGTCGACCGGCGGCCGGACCTGCCGTACACCGAGGACTGGCTGTGCAGCCGGTACGCGCTGCGCCGCCGGTGACCCGGCGGTACGCGCGGCGCCGCCGGTGACCCGGAAACCCGTCGGGCCGGTCGACCCTCAAGGTCGACCGGCCCGCTGCGTGAGTGGGGCGTGGGTCAGGCGTCGGTACGCTCCGCGTGCCGACCACCCTGGTTCGGCACCGTCGGCTCGTCGACCGGCTCCTCCGCGGCCTCCGACGGGCTGTCCTCGGTCGGCCGGTCGTCACCGGCGACCGGCGCGGCGGCGGCCCCGCTGCGCCTGGCCCGAATGATGATGAGAAGGCCGAGCAGCAACAGCAGCACACCCAGGCCGGCGAGCACGAGCGGTGCCACGACGGTCAGCAGGTTGATCTGCCCGCGCGCGTCCTTGGCGGCGTCGGCCTGCTGCTTCTGGGTGTCCTCGGTGAAGGTCAACGTGGCGTCAATGATTTTGATCCGGTCGTTGCCGTCCGGGTCCCGCAGGGTCTGGAGCTGCTTCTCCTGGCCCTTCACGATGACGCCCGTGGTCGGCTCGACCCAGACGGTGCGCGTGTTGGCGTAGTAGCGGCCCGCGGTGACGGTCGGTTCGGTCGAACCGACCAGGTTCCCCGGAACGTCGATCTGGCTGATCTCGACCGGCTCGACCGTCATCTCGAACTTGTAGACGGTCAGGCCCTGGAGCTCCTCGGTCCCGACGTAGTCGATCGGGTACGCCTTCCGGGCGGTGTTGTCGAAGTACTGGTAGGTCTTCTTCTCCGTACCGAACGGGAAGGTGTATGTCAGGCCCTCGTGCTTGGCGGCCGTGCCGTTGACGTTCTCCCCGCAGCACTCGATCGCCTCAGCGGTGCGGCGGTGCAGCGCCACCCGGTCCGAGCTGTAGGTGATCGGGTCCTCGGTGGGGTCGGCAGCGGCGTCGTCGGTCACGGTGACACCGACGTCGAAGACCGCCCGCTCGGAGTTGCCGGCCTCGACGTCACCGCGGACGGCGCGGGAGGCCGTCAGGTTCACGCCGGTCCGCTCGGACAGGGTGGCGAAGTCCAGGACCGTGGCGTTCTGAGCCTTCGAGTGGGTGACCGATTTCTGGTCGAGGGGCACCTTGACGAGCGACGGCGCGACGTACAGCGGCATAGCCAAGGCCCCGACGATCAGGAACGTGCCCGCCGCCACCAAGACGGCACCCGGCGCAGGTCGCATGGAGCTCCTCCTTACTCTCCAGTAGTCGGCCGGCTGACAGTACATGATGAGCGTGATTTCGGATATGGTCCGACGCGTCTTCCTGCGCTATACGACCTCGGCCGAAAGCGGCTTTCCGGTCGTACGATCATGAATGTCGAGGAACTGTGGGCGGTCCTGTCACGCCGGCCCGGACCGGCCGGGAGGCGGGGCCGGGCGGCCCGCGTACCGGGTGGTCACCGGCCCTGGAGGGGCTGCGCGCCCTGGCCGTGCTCGCCGTCCTCGTCCACCACGTCTCCTACCTGAGCGGCCTGACCAACTCGCTGGGACGCTTCGGCGGGCTGCTCGCCCGGCTGGACCTGGGAGTGGCGCTCTTCTTCGCCCTGTCCGGTTTTCTCCTCTACCGCCCATTCGCAGTCGCGGCGATCAACTGCCGCCCGCAGCCGTCCGTCCGGCGCTACCTCTGGCACCGCGCGCTGCGCATCCTGCCCGCCTACTGGGCGATGGCCGCCGTCGCGCTGGTCTGGCTCAACATCGACTACCTGCGGTCGCTCTGGGACTGGGCGGTCCCGTTGCTGCTGTTGCAGATCTACCAGCCGCTGCGGCTGCCGGTCGGCATGGAGCAGACCTGGAGCCTCGCCACCGAGGTCGCGTTCTACCTCGCGCTCCCGCTGTTCGCCGTGCTCGGGCGGAAGCTGGGCGGCCGGACGCCCCGGGCCCGGGCCCGGCGCCACCTGCTGCTCGGCGTGGTGCTCATCGTGGCCGGGGCGGTCTGGAACGCGTACACCCACGCACCGGACTCCGCGCTGCCCGGGCTGTCGGTGGTCTGGCTCCCGGCGTACCTGGACTGGTTCGGGCTCGGCATGGTGCTCGCGGTTCTCGCGTGCTGGCCGGTCGGCGCCGCCGCCGCGACACCGTTCCTCAGCGGGTTCCACCCCGGAACCGTTCACGACGACGAGGACCTGTGGCTGACCACGCCGCGCGGGCTGCGGGTCTTCACATTCGCGCCCGGAACGGCCTGGCTCGTCGCCGGCATGCTGCTCTGGATCGCCAGCACCCCCATCGCCGGCCCACGTGCGCTCGAGCCCGTCACCGCGGTCGAGTCACTGACCGAGCACCTGCTGTTCGGCCTGGTCGTGTGGTTCGTGATGGCGCCCCTCGTCGGCCCACGGCCGGCCGGGCTACCGCAGGCGCTCCTCAGCCATCCGGTGGTCCGGTTCCTGGGCCGGATCTCCTACGGCATCTTCCTCTGGCACCTGCTCGCCATCGAGGCCTGCCTCCGGCTGCTCGGGTTCACCCGGTTCGACAGCTCGTTCTGGGGCCTCCTGCTGGCCAGCCTCCTGCTCACGATCCCGGCCGCCACCCTCAGCTACTACCTCATCGAGTGGCCGCTGCAGCGGCTGCGTCGGCGCGTCGAGAGCCGGCCGCAGGCCGCCGACGTCCCGGAGCCCGTGCTCCCCCCGCCGGTCGAGGTCGGCGTCCCGGTCCGCGCCCCCGTGCTTCAGGGCGCGGCGTCGGCGCCACCGGGCCAGGCGGCTCTCCCGGCGGGCCTCGTAGCGGCCGCGGACCCGGCGGTAACGCAGCACCAGCGCGGCGACGGCGACGAGCAGCAGGCCGGTGGGGACCGCCCCGAGTAGCTCGGCGAGCCACTCGGCGCCGATCCGGTCCGACCACCACCGCTGCGTCGCGTGGGCGGTGAGGCCGAGCAGTGCCGGCAGCCAGATCCACGCCGGCCTTGGCACCCGACGCGGGTGCAGCGCGACGACGACAAGCGCGCACCCCAGACCCACCGGTCCGCCGAGCAGCGCCGGCACGCCGACCGCCAGCAGCGGCGCGGTGGGCATCGTGTCCGGCACCACGGGGTACGCCGGCCGGTGGCGCCGCCCCGGCACGACCGCGGCGAACAGCAGCACCACCAGCAGGCCCGCGGCGACCCGAAGGATGAGCTGGTACTGCTCGCCCGGTGTGAAGAGCAGCTCGACCCGGCCGCCGGAGCCCGCCGGCACGATCCAGGCCTGCTTCCAGCCGTCGATCCGGGTGGCCTGGAGCGGGGTGCCGTCCAGGGTCGCCCGCCAGCCCAGGTTCGCGTTCTCCGGCACCACCAGGTAGCCGGTGTCGCCCGCCCCGACCGAAAGCGTCCGGCGGCGGTCGCCCCAACCGGTCACGGACAGCGGCCGGACGTACGGCTCGTCACCCGCCGCGCGGGGCGTGCCGCTGTCCAGCACCACGCTGTCGACGACGAACCGATCCGCGGGTACGGACACCTCGTTCGGGCCGGCCGGCAGCCGGACCCGCGCCGAGCCGGTGGCCGCCCTGGTGCCGGTCACGCACGCCTGGTACCGGAGGGGGCGCAGGTCCCGCAGGTCCCGCAGGGTACCGGCGGCGGTCGTCGGCACCTTCGCCCCGTTGACGACGAGTGTCGGCCCCTCGCCGCACGGCAGCGTGACCGTGCGCGCGAGGTCCCGGGGCTCGTTGGCCTCCGGCACGTTCTCGACGTCCACTCCGCTCAACCCCACCGGGAGGACCTGCGGCTCGAACCACGCGGTCGACCGGTTCACCCGCGACACCGACGAGGTCACGGCGATGGAGAGGCCCCGGGTCCGCAGCGCCTTGAAGCGGACCGTCCCGTCCAGCCCGACCGTCGCCTCCCGGATGCCGTCGTCGCCGGTGATCCGCACGGTTCTCGGTGGTGCCGCCACCAGGTTCGCCGGGAAACGCAGCCGGACCCAGCTCACCTTCCGCACGCCGAGCCAGCGCAGCGTGATCCGGGGCTGCTGGTCGTCCGGATCCGCCCACCACGCCGTACCGTCGTCGCCGTCGCCGAGCGCCCGTGCGGAGGCGACGGGATCGACGAACCACCTGCTCGACGTCTCGAACCGCGGCCCGCCGACCAGCTCGTCGTACGCGTCGAGCGCGGCGGCGGCCGTCGGGCGGGCCAGGCCGGTGACCCGGGCCGCCGACTCCACCGGGAGCGTGAAGCGACGCGGGTCCAGCCCCACCTCCTCGCCGTGCCGGATCAGGTCGGGCGAGCAGAGGTAGTTGTCGCCGCCGGTGGGCGTGCAGGCCGTACGGTCACCGGCCCGGCGGGAGAGGGAGACGATCTCCGGCGTGCCGGAGCCGGCGGGGACCTCCGGCAGGCGCAGGTAGCGGTCCGGATCCACCTGCGGGACCCGTAGCTCACGGATGCCCACCCGGCGGCCGGGAACGTCCCGGTCGGCGACCCCGTCGATGGTGACCCGCACCCAGTCGGTCGGCCCGGACGGAAGCGTCAGGCGCGCCGGCTTTCCACCGGAGCCCGCCACCCAGTGCAGGAACGACCCGGCCGCCGTACTGACCCTGACCCGCGTCACCGGCTCGCCGATGACCTCGTCCTCGACCACCTGCAGGGAGACCGAGTCGGCGCGGATCTGGCGCGGGAACCTGACCTCCAACCACTGACCCACGGGTTTCCGCAGCCCGTCGGACAGCCAGGCGGTGGCGGTGTCGCCGTCTACCGCCGAGTACGGCCCGGCCGAGGGGTCGCGCAGCCCCGCCGGGCCGGCCACATCGGCGGCCGTCGACGACGCCCGCACCGCCGTCACGTCGTCGTACGCGGCGGTGGTCGTGGAGTTCTCCCAGGCCGGGTCGACGACGTCGTGGACGGCGCGCGCCTGCCGGGGCTCGTCGTCGGGCGTGAACGTGCGCGAGACGTTCCCCCGGATGAGACCGAAGTCGACCTCGCGGCTGCGCAGGGTGTCCGCCAGCACGCTGCGCGCTCCGCTCGGCGCGCCCGGGTCACCGTCGAGGATCACCGGGCGGCCGTCCAGGACCCCGGCGTCGGCCAGGTCGAGGAGCGTCTCTGGCGCGCCGGCCAGGTTCAGCGGTTCCGACGCGTCGACCAGGTCGGCGCGTTGCGCCGGCCGGTCGACGCGGTAGATCTCCACCGCCGGATACGGCCGGTGCAGCCCGTAGTCCCACGCCCCGCCGAAGTCCGGCTCCGCGCCCACGACGGGCCCGAACTGCGCGACCCGCGACAGCCCCGGCGCATTGTCCAGGGTCCGGTGCACGAGCACCGGCCACGCCGCCGCCCCCACCGCTGGCCGCAGGTCGTTCCGCACGACGAGGTAGCGCACGCCGAGCCGGCCGAGGACGTCCGCCAGGCCCGGTGACACCGTGCCGGCGGCCAGCCGCTCGTCGATCGCGGCGAGCAGCCGGGCGTTGCCCACGGAGCCGGCCGGGACCAGGGAGCGCACCGCCCAGCGGGACTCCAGCAACGGCTGCAACGGCTCGTCCATCGGACGCCCCCAGCCGTACTCGGCGAAGTTCGACCCCGGCACCAGCAACGTCGTGCCGTGACCGGCGTGCCGGTCGAGCCAGGCGGCCGTCTGCCGCCAGTGCTCGGGGAGGCCGGGGAACCCGCCGTGCGCGGCGAGGCCCGCGGTGCCCGCCCCGCCGGCGACGGCAACGAGCGTGACCGCGGTGAGCCCGATCGCCGCGCGCCGCGGCGCCACGGTTGTCGGCCGTGGGAACCGCCGGATCGCGGCGATCCGCCCGACGCTGTCCAGCAGGTGCGCGGCGGCCAGCGCCATCGGCAGCCGCAGGACGACGTCGAACTTGTGCAGGTTCCGGAGCGCGGCGCCCGGGCCGTCGAGGATCTCCCGCACGTGCGCGGCGAACGTCGCGCCGCCAAGCGTGAGGTTGCCGGCGGTGAGCGTCAACAACCCCACGAGTGCCGCGGTCAGCAGGAACCGCCGCTCCGGCAGGTCCCGGCGCGCGAGACCGGCCACTCCGAGCGCGGCGATCAGCGCGGCGGCGACCGCCAGCCACGGCACCGTGACCAGTTCCCATCCCGACCGCCACCAGGGCAGACCGTCGACGGCCAGGTAGCCCACCCAGTGGGTGACGCCACGGACCGCCGCCGGCAGCTCGCTGAGGCCGGTGGTCACCGCCGCGCTCTCCGTGTACGGCAGGAAGGGGAAGCCGTGGCGTTGCAGGAGCAGCAGCGGTGCCAGCCACCAGAACGTGGCGGCGGCCATGGCCAGCGTCCACCATCCGAGCAGGCGCCGTCGGCGTGGGCCCGGCGGGCGGGTCACCAGGTACAGGAACGCCGGCAGGACGGCGCAGGCGGCGGCGGCCCCGTTGGCGCCGCCCATGCAGACCGCGGCGAGTCCGCTGAGCGCGGCGGCGCGCCGCAGCGAGCCACCCGCGGCACCCCGCACCAGCGGCAGGACCACCCACGGCGCGACGCAGTAGGGCAGCAGCTCCAGCGAGACCGTGCCGACCAGGCTGAGCGCCCGCGGTGAGAGCGCGAACACGGCGCCGGCCACCAGTCGGGTCGCCGGACCGCCGATGTCCAGGGCGCGGGCCAGCCGAACCATTCCGGTGAAGGCGACGCAGAGCAGGGCCGCCATCCACAGCCGCTGGACGAACCACGTCGGGAGGCCGACCGCCTCGCCGAGGACGAAGAACGGCCCCATCGGGAAGAAGTAGCCCACCGCCTGGTTCTGGAGCGTTCCGAACTGCCATTCCGACGCCCACAGCTCGGCGGCCCGAGCAAGGAAACCGCCCGGATTCACGGCCATGTCCAGCTTGGTGTCCGGTACGACGAGCCCCGGCTCCTGGGTGACGCACAGGCCGGTCAGGGCGAGGCAGACGAGCAGTTCCCGTAGCCGCCACACCGCCACGGACACCGGTGTGGCGGATGCTCCGGTGGTGCGTCGGTCGGCCCTCCAGCCGCTCAGCACTGCCGTTCCGGAGCGCCGGTGAGGAGTTCTTCGGTGGACGGCACCCGCCCGGTCACCGCGGCGGCGGGCACGCCGGCCCGGGCCAGCACCTCCCGGACCGTCGCCGGGTCCGCCGCCGGCACCATGATCCACAGCGTGTCCGCGCCGACGGCGACCCGCCGGGTACGGGGTAGGAGCGGGCTGATCCGGGCGAGCAGTTCGTCCGGCGCATCGGTGCGGACCGCCAGGCAGGTGTCCTCGGCCGCCCAGGGCACGGCCCGCGACGCGAGCAGGTCGCCGAGGACGTCCCGGACCCGCCGGCCGGTGTCGTCCCAGCGGAACGACCCGCTCCATCGCCGGCACTCGGCGGCCGCCCGGGCGGCGTTGCCGGGCTCTGCGAGCCGGTCGAGCGCCCGGTCGAGGCATTCCGCGAGACTGCCGGCGGGGTCGTCGCCCTCGGCGGCGAGCCACCCGGTGCGTCCCGGGCGTACGGCGTCGCGGATTCCCTCCACGTCGAAGGCGACCGTGGGCAGCCCGGCCGCCGCGGCCTCCACGACGACGAGCCCCCAACCCTCGCCCCAGGATCCGGTGACGTGCAGCCAGGCGGCGTCCACCAGGGCGTCCCGCTGCTGCGCCGGCACATGGCCGTGGACGGTGACCACGCCGGTCAGCCCCCGGTCGGCGACGTGCCGGCGGATCCGGTCCACGTCGGGCCCGCCACCCACCACGTCGAGGGTCAGATCGGGTCGCCGCCCCCGGAGCCGGGCCACGGCGTCGACCACCAGGTCGACCCGCTTGTGCGGGGTCACCCGGCCGACGCAGACCAGTCGGGGCCTGCCGTCGTGGCCACGCGGGGTGGCACCGGTCCGTGCGTCCGACCCGTTCGGCACCACGACCACCGGCGCCATCCAGCGGAGCCGGTCCCGTACGGCCTCGGCGGTGGACGGGGACACGGCGAGGGTCACGCCGTCGCGGTACACGCGGCGGGCCACCGGACCCTCCAGCCAGGCGCCGAACCGGCCGAGCAGCGGACCGAAGTAGAGCCGGAACTGCCGGTCGTGCACGTGGTGGATCACGCAGACCACCGGCACGCGGCGGGGCAGGACGAGCGGGCTGAAGAACGGGATGCCGTTCTGGCAGTCGATCACCGCGTCGAACCGGTGCCGGTGGCGCAGCAGCCAGGCCAGGACCCGCGGGTAGACGCCCCATCGTCCGCCGCGCCGGACGATCGTGACGCTGTCGCGCACCTCGCCGGCGAGCTGGCCGGCGGCGCGGGCGGTGACGAAGGTGACCTCGGCCCCGGCCGCCACCAGGTCGCGGGCCACCCGCCAGGCGTACTCCTCCGCGCCACCGGCGTCCGGGTGCCACGGGTCCTTCCAGTTGAGGACGGCGATCCGACGCCCCGCCACGCCGGTGTCGACGACGGGATCGGGAGCGGTCCGGGCGGACGGGACGGTCACGGCCGCAGACCCACGGCGGCGCCGCTGGTCACGTCGGGCGGGACCGGAAGACCGACGACCGGTGAGACGGTCGAGCCGGCGGGCACGTTCTCGACCCGGCGCAGTCGCCAGGAGATCGCCGCCACGTCGACGAAGCTGCGCCAGCCGTGCCGGAGGGTGGAGAAGGTGGAGCCGGGCACGTCGACCCAGTTGACCGGGATCTCCACCAGCCGGGCACCGGCCCGCTCGGCACGGCCGAGCACCTCGACGTCGAACGCGAAGCCGCCGCATCGCAGCGGCTCGAACGCCCGGTGTGCGACGTCGCCGCGGAAGAACTTGTAGCCGCACTGCGTCTCGCCGACGGTCCGCACGATCTGCCGGACGGCGCCCCGGAACGCGACGGCGCCCCAGCGGCGCAGCGGGCTGTGCCGGTCCTCCACCGTCGATCCCGGGTGGGCGCGGGAACCCACCACCACGTCGGCGTCGTGACTGAGCAGGGTCAGCACCTGCCCCAGGTCGTCGAGCGCGGTGGCGAGGTCGGCGTCGCAGAAGCCCACGTACCGTGCGTCGCTGGCGAGGACACCGGTGCGGACGGCGAAGCCCTTCCCGCGCTCCGCGCAGTGCAGCACGCGCACCGGAACCGGCCCGGCCGGTGCCTCGGCCGCGACCCGGGCGGTCCCGTCGGTGCTCGCGTTGTCGACCACCGTCACCCGGCAGGGGACGCCGAGGTCGGCCAGCGCCGCGCGGAGCACGACGAGCGTATCCGGCAGGCGCCGTTCCTCGTTGTACGAGGGGACGACGACGTCGAGCATGACGCGCGACGGCGCCTCAGGGAGGCGGGCCTCCATGAAGCGCCGTCAGCGCTCGCCGTACACGATGAGCGGCTGGTCCACCTTGGCCGGCCTGGCGTCGGTGGCTACCGACGTCCCGAGCGAAACGGCCAGAATCCCCAGCACAGCGCCCACCGTCGCCGCCACGATGGCGGTGAGGAGCGGGTTGAAGGATGCCTTCATTGACGGTCCCTTCGACACAAGTGACCGGACAGTAGCATGCGCCGGTGGCGTTTGGTGGGGTGCAGAAGGGCGATCAGCAGGGTGCCCGCGAGTATCGAATAACCCATCACGGGAACTATCCCGACAGCCCAGGCAGAGGCACCTGAACCGTCATTCGAGAGACGTAGTAGCGTCAATGTGGCATCCTGCCGGACCGGTTCGGCGCGCGGGAAACGGGCCCGCGCCTCCGCCGCACCCGGCTGATCGGTCTGAATGAGGACGTACCGCACACCGAGGCGGCGCAGCGCCGGCACCGGGTCGCCCGGCGCCGCCAGCACGGCGGCGACACGCTCCGCCCGCCGGCTCTCGCCGCGGATCCGCTCCCGTCCGACCAGCACGTCCTGGTCCGCGACGACGGGCCGCCGGAACGCCCGCGGCGCCGGATCCAGGACCGGCACGTTCCCGGCCCACGGGTACGCCCGGAACGACGACCAGGGCAGCGACAGCAGGCTGCCGCCCGCCGGGTCGGCGTCCACCGCCGCCCGGACCGCCGCCCACTCGGCCGGATAGTGCGAGGTGTGCAGCTGTCCGGTGAGCCCTCCGGCGAGGCCGGGCACGAGCAGGACGGGAGCCACCGCCACCAGCGACGCCACCGCCCGGCCACCGACCGCCGCCAGCCGCTCGACCAGCACCGCCAGGCCCACCGCCTGCGCCAACGCCAGCGGCCCCAGCAGCCGGGTACCGTCCCGCACGGCGCCGGCCAGGGGCACCGCGTCGACGAGCGCCACCAGCAACCGTTCGCCCGGCGGGAACGCCGGCAGCACGGCGACCACCGTGCCGACGACCGCCCCGGCCAGCAACCCCCACCAGAGCGCCGCCGGCCAGCGACGGCGCAGCAGCACGAACCCGCCCACGGCGGCCAGCGCCAGGACGAGCGCCAACACGGCGACCGGCCACCGGTCCCGCCCGAACGGGACCGCGTTGCGGCTCCAGATCCCACCCAGCGTCACCACGCTGCCGAGCACTCCGAGCGGAGTGTCCGCCCGCGCCGCGAAGGCAGCCACCCCCCGCTCGTCGACGACGAGCCCGTCGGACCGGTCGAGCAGCGCCAGCGACCAGGGCGCGGTCAGCCCGGCGAGCGTCGCCGTGCCCGCCACCAGCGCCCGCCACCGGCGGGCCAGTGCCAGCGCCGGAGCGCAGATCAGCACCGCCGAGAGCACCAGGGCCGGACCACCCAGCACGACGGCGAGACCGCCCGCGACGGTCGCCCGCCGGCGCGGCGGGCGTGGGTCGCCGTCGCGGTCCGGCGCGTCCTCGCCCGCCGGTCGCCGCACCACGTTCACCACCCAGGCGTACGCCCACGGCAGCGCCGCGTAGCCCGCGAGGACCGCCCACTGCCCGAGGTGCAGCCGTCCGTACACCCACGGGTTCCACACGAACAGGAGGCCGGCAGCGATCCGGGCCGCCGGATGGCTGACCGGGGCCACGCGCGCGGCCCCGACCGCGGCCAGCGCGAGGGCGGCGGCGAGCAGCAGCTTCTCCGCCACGTCGGACGGGACCAGGTGAGCCAGGCTCACGGCGAGCAGCTCGCTCGGCACGGCCCGCGGCAACTCGCCGCCGCTGCCCCAGACCATCGGCCCGAACGGCGGGTCGGGCACGAACACCAGGTCGTACCGGAGCAGGAAGCCGCGGCGCAGCACCGGACCGAGGATCACCAGGACCACGCCGACGGCGAGCGCCGCCTCCGGCCACCACCGCCGCCAACCGGCCGGTCCCCCGGACCCCGGCCGCGCTGACGGTCGACGCACTCGAACCCCCAACGGTCTGGTCTCTCGACGCGAGCGCCCCTAGGCACGGGCCGACGCTGGCGGTAGTTTGCCAGACGACCACCGGCGAGCAGACCGGGGCGACGATGCCCCGGGCCACGTCCGCCCCGGGCGGCGCTACCCCACACGAGGCACGATGACAGACACGACGGCCGGTTCCGGCCTGAGCCGGCTCGGCGCGGCCGGCGCGGCCGTCGCGGGCGCCGCCGCGGTCACCAACGGGTTCGCGTACCTGGTGCCGATGCTCGGTGCCCGGCGTCTCGCCGCCGAGGAGCTCAGCGTCCTGGCCACCGTGCTGGCCCTGGTCGCCATCGCCGGTGTCACCGGGGTGGGCCTGCAGATGGCCGTCGCGGTGCACTGTGCCCGGCATCCGGGCACCTCGGCCACGCGGGTCAGCATCGTCACCACCGCGGTCACCGCCGGCGTCCTGGTGGCGGCCGCGCCGCTGCTCACCACCGCCCTCCGCCTGCCCGGCGTGGTCGTGGCGCTGCTCGTGGGCCTGACCGTGCCGGTCGTCCTGGCCGGTGGCTGGCTCGGCGAGCTACAGGGCGAGGAACGGTTCGTCCGCCTCGCCTGGGGCATGGGCGCGCTCGCGCTCGGCCGCTACGCCGGCATGGTGACCGCTCTCCTGCTCGGCGCCGACGTCGTCGGCACGCTCGCGGTCGGCCTGCTCACCGGGTACGCCGCGCTGCCCGTGCTGGCGTGGATCGCCCGGCGTGGCCGGCACACCGCCGGCGGCGGTGGCCCGGAACGCCCCGGATTGCGGATCGGCCGGGTGCTGAGCGCCGGCACCGCCGCGCTGGCGATGCTCGTCGTCTCGTACGCGGACCTGATCCTCGCCCGACAGCTGCTGCCGGAGGCCGAGTCCGGGGCGTACGCGGTCGGCACGGTGCTCACCAAGGGTGCGCTGTGGGCACCGCAGGTCGTCACCGTGCTCGCACTGCCCCGGCTCGCCGTCGGGCACCGCCGGACCCGCACCGTCGCGCTCGCCGTCGTCGGCGGCTGCGGCGTGCTGCTGGTGCTCGCCTCGGCGCTGGCCGGCGGCCTGGCCTTCCGGCTGGCCGGCGGGGCGGACTACGCGGACCTGGGCCGGTACGCGCCCTGGTTCGCCGCCACCGGCGCCCTCTACGCGCTGGTCTTCGTGCTCGTCAACGCCCGGATCGCGGCCGGCGCGCGGTGGCCGTCGGCGCCCCTGTGGGTGGCGACGCTCGCCCTCGCCGGGCTGGCGACGCTTGTCGCGCCGCGCAGCCTGGCGGGCATCATGTGGTGCGCTCTCGCCGTCGCCGCCGGAACGGCGCTCGTCATGCTGCTCAGCCCTCAGCGAGCCAACGGGTCAGCAGGTGATGGTCGATCGAGTCGACCCGACCGAGCGGCCGACCCGCAGCCGCCCGCGACCGCAGTTCGTCCCGGGTGAACCAGCGCGCCTCGAGCAGTTCCACCCCGTCCACCCGGACCTCGTCGGACGCGGCGATGGCCCGGAACCCCACCATAAGCCCCGCCGGGAACGGCCACGCCTGGGAACCCTGGTACACGACGTCGGTCACGGCCACGCCGGCCTCCTCGGCCATCTCCCGCCGGACCGCGTCCTCCAGGCTCTCGCCCACCTCGACGAAGCCCGCCAGCGTCGAGTACGACCCCTCCGGTGCGCCGGCGTGCCGGGCCAGGAGGCAGCGGTCGGGCCGCCCCGGCGCCGCCAGCAGCACGATGATCGCCGGTTCGATCCGGGGAAAGAAGAGCCGGTCGCAGTCCGGCCCGGCACAGTGGCGCACGTGCCCGGCGTCGCGGGCCCCGGTCGGTTCGCCGCACGACCCGCAGTACCGCTGTTGCCGGTGCCAGTGCAGCAGGCCCCGCGCGTACGCCTGGGTGGCCGCCTCGGCGGGGGTGAGCCGCCCGACGAGCCCGCGCACGTCGACCGCGTCGGTCGCGCCGACCAGCGCACGGGCGGCGTCCTCGGTCAGCGGGGTGAGGTCGACGGCGAAGACCGGCCGGTCCCGGTCCATGCCCAGGAAGACGACCTCGTCCGCCGCGGCGCGCGCCCGCGCCGCCGCTTCGCCGGTCAACCGGACCGGCGCCGCGTCGGCGACCAGGCAGCGGTCCCGCCAGAGCGGCACCACGCGGGTGCCCGGCTCGGCGGCCAGCGCGGCCACCCGTTCCGCGTCGGCGCGCAGTGCCCCGGCCCGGTCGACCCAACCTCCGCCGTACGCCAGGATCGCTTCGTCCGCTCGCATGTCTCCCACCGTTCCATGACCGACACCGGCAGCGACGATCGGGGGCCGCGACGACACGCGACGGTGCCAACGGGCGGGCGCAGGCTGCCGCCGTGCGGACACGTTGGTTACCGTAGTTCTCCTGCGGCGGGAAAGCCGCACGTGTGGTATGCCCCCGATCGAGGTGACTGTGACGCTGTACGGCGAAAAGACTCCGTCCGCCGACGACCGGCCCACGGTGCAGGTGAAGGCCGTGCAGTGGCCGGTCGAGGAGCCGGAGCCGAGTGGGCTGCGGCGCGACGGCAAGCGGCCAGCCCGGGCCAGGGTGCTGCTCGCCGCCGGGCTCGTCACGGTGGTGCTCGCCTCCGTCGCCGGTGTCGGCGCCTACGCGTACGCCGGTGACGTGCCCCGCGGGACGACGGTGCTCGGCGCCGAGCTCGGTGGCCGCAGCCGCGCGGACGCCGCCCGCGAACTCCAGGCCGAGCTGGACCGGCGCGCCGCCGAGCTGGGCGCCCCGCTGACCGTACGCGTCGGCGAGCGCAGCGCCGAGATCAACCCGGCCGACGTGGGTCTCCGGGTCGACGTGGCGGCGACCGTGGCGGCCGCCGCCGAGGCGCAGGCGCACGCGGTGGACCGGCTGGTCGGCTCCCGCACCGTTCAGCCGGTGGTGACGGTGGACGTGGCACGGCTCGACGCGGCGCTCAAGGAGGTCATGGGCGACCAGGGCCGCAAGATGACCATGCCGGGGATCACCTGGAGCAATCTGACCCCGAAGGCGGTCCACCCGAAGCCGAGCCTCGCGCTCGACCCCGAGCACTCCGCCCAGGTGGTCCGGGAGGGCTGGCTGAGCGGTCAGCCGGTCTCCGTGCCGCTCGTCGAGACGCATCCGGCGACCACCGCCGAAGAGGTGGACCGGATGGTGGCCGAGCTGGCGAAGCCGGCCGTGTCCGCGCCGGTGACCCTGACGACGGACAAGGGTTCGGTGTCGATCCCGCCGAAGGTCATCGCGAAGAGCCTGCGGTTCACCGCCGACGAGACCGGCAAACTGTCCGCGAGGTTGGACGTCAAGCGGTTGCGTGCCGCGCTCGGTGGCGACCTGGCGAAGGTCGAGGTGCCGCCGCTGGACGCGCGGATGACGCTCACCGGCGGCAAGCCGAAGATCATCGACGGTCGGGCCGGTAAGCAGCTGGACTCCGCCACGCTGGGGGAGGCCCTGCTCGCGGTTCTGCCGCGGGCGGACGACCGCCGGGTCACCGGCACCCTCAAGCCGGCGCAGCCGGAGCTGACCGCGGCGAAGCTGGCGGGCCTGGGCATCAAGGAGCGGGTCTCCACGTTCACCACCCGGTTCCCGGGCGGGCTCTCCTCGCCGCGCAGTCAGAACATCATTACCGCGGCCAAGGACGTCGACAACACTCTCGTGCTGCCGGGTGAGACGTTCTCGCTGAACGGGCACACCGGCGAGCGCAGCTACGCGCAGGGTTACAAGGACGCTCCGGTCATCTTGAACGGCAAGCTGGTGCCCGGTGTGGGCGGCGGCGTCTCGCAGTTCACCACGACGCTCTTCAACGCCACGTACTACGCGGGCCTGGAGGACGTCGAGCACAAGCCACACTCGTACTACTTCAGCCGCTACCCGGCCGTGATCGAGTCGACCATCTTCTACCCGGACCTGGATTTCAAGTTCCGCAACAACACCGACTACGGCGTCCTGATCGACACCTCCTACACCTCGAACACGATCACCGTGTCGATCTGGAGCACGAAGATCTGGGAGAGCGTCAAGACCGAGTACAGTCCCCGGCGCAACATCACCACGCCGAAGACGGTCTACCTCGAGCCCGGCCCGAGCTGCATCGCGGCGGCCGGCAGTCAGGGGTTCACCCAGGACGCGTACCGGGTCTTCCGCAAGGACGGCAAGGTGGTCAAGCGGGAGAAGTTCAGCTGGCGCTACGACGCCGAGCCGCGCTTCATCTGCGGCCCTGAGCCGTCCTGACGCAGGCACCGTGGAGCCCCGCCGGCACGACGCCGGCGGGGCTTCTTGTTGAGTACGCGCACCGCGTCACGCCGCGGGCCAGGCGGACCGGGCCGGCCGGTACGGGCGGGGCCGGCTTCCGGCACCGGTCAGGAATCGAGAAGCCCCGGGCATCGGCACGTCGTTAGCGTGATCCGCGTGGACAGCCGCCCGGCGGTGGCCGGGTTTCCGCCCTTCACCGGAGGTCGCAATGAACGGAAACAACTGGGTCCGCCAGATCCACCGTTGGCTGGCGGTCGCCTTCACGGTGACCGTCGTCGTCACGGTTGTCGCCCTGGCGCAGGAGGATCCGATCGAGTGGGTTTCCTACGTCCCGCTGCTCCCGCTCGCACTGCTCATGTTCACCGGCCTGTACCTGTTCGCACTGCCGTACGTGGCCAGGTGGCGCCGCGGGCGCGGAGTGACTCCGCAGGGATGACGGAGGCTGCCCGCGCACAGCCCCGCCCCGTCATCCACGAGACGCTCGCGGGCTCCCGGCGCCCTTCTGCCCAGGGGGCAGTTTCGGGGAAGGTGTCCCCTCGGGTGTGGGGTGAGGCGGCATCTTCCCCGAAACTGCGTGCATTCTGCGCGGGGGGGGTGGTGTTGTGGGTGGCTTTCGGGGGTGGAAACGCGTTCAGGGCCACCCTGGTGGGTGGCCCTGAACGGGAAGGTTGTCCGGCGGTGTCCTACTCTCCCACACCCTCCCGGGTGCAGTACCATCGGCGCTGGAGGGCTTAGCTTCCG